>NZ_JAEPRP010000178.1:0-15085 GCF_016652895.1 Ensifer sp. SSB1 | reverse complement strand
TCAGCCCAGTAAGCGTTCGGGTCGGAAGCCCAGATACCAGCGATCTGGAAGACGCCCGGGCCGAGGTCAGCCGAGAGCAGAGCGCGGATCGCGCCTTCTTCGAATTCGGTGTCGTAGCCGCCGAGCAGGTCGAAGGAAACGCCGCCGACCGAAGCCGAAACGATACCCTGAACGCCAACGCCGTTCGGCTTGGTCGACCAGCCTTCGAGTTCGTCGATAGCGATACCAGCCTGGAACGAACCGCCGTCATAGAGGTAGGCGATCGAGTTGAACTCGGTGACGTTGCCGATCGAGTCGGTTTCGCCGTTCAGACCCTTATCCCACCAGCTGTAGAAGAAGCCGGCCTTGAGGCCACCGAGCTGGATGTAGGCTTCGTCGACGTCGATGAGGCTGTCACCGATGTCGGTGTCGTTGTCGGCGTTGAACTCAGCAGCGAAGAAGCCGGTGAGCGTGCCGTACTCGGTGTCGCTCTTGGCGTCGAACGAGATGTAAGCGCGCGAGAAGGCATCCCAGTCAGACGTGCCGGCGTTGCCCCAACCCTGAAGACGGTTGACAGCATTTTCACCGAAGTTGGTCTGGAAACGGATGAAGCCGCCGATCTTGAGGCAGGTTTCAGTGCCCGGGATGTAGAAGTAGCCAGTGCCGAAAGCGTCGCAAACGCGAACGTATTCCATGGGCTCCGGCTCGGCTGCGACGATTGCGTCTGCTGCCTGTGCGCCGGAAACTGCTGCGAGAGCAGCAGCGGAGCCGAGAAGAAGGCTCTTGATGTTCATTTCTGACCTCCAGTCAAAAGTTTCAAACGGGTCTGGGTATTTTGCTGAAGGACAGCTTTCCCTGCCCCATCCCCAACGTTCAAGAAGTCGGACGATCAACCGCCCTTGCTTCCGGAGTTGAAAATACAAGACCGGATCATCGGCGCAACGTCCAACTAACGAGATCGCGTGCTTTGCGTCGCCCTTCGCCGAACCCTGTTGCTGAAACGACACAAAATCGCCGCAGACCCCAGAAGAAAATTAACAAAGCATTAAGAAAACCCTTTGACGGCAGGGGTTTAGCCTAGGAGGACTACCCATCGGCTGTTCCAGAAAGAGGCAGAAAGCTGCCCAAAATGGGGGAAAGCGCGGCCACAAACGGCAAGTTCGCCTCGACAGCAAGCGGCTAAAACAGCATTCGCTCCAAGAAATGAGAACGGGATTCTAGCGCAGCGAGAATCGCGGCCACCGCGGCGAGAACAGAGCGTCCATTAACGAACCAAACCTACAGAGAGCCTGAGCAACGATCGATGCCTTAGCGAGCGAGAGAGTGAGGTGGGTGCGATGGCGCGGACGTCAACGATCCGACTGCGAACCCGTCGGCGATGAGCCAAGGCAATAGACGCCTGCCGAACGCTCAGGATTTTGCAAACACCATTTGCGAGATTTTCAGGAGCCTCTAACCGACTGGCTCCAACGCTCAGCGCGCTGCTTCAGTCCGCTACCAAGTTGGCGAGGCCACGACGCTGCCCAGAAGAAGAGGTCCCGCGTGCCACCAACAACCCGCCCGGCGCTATGCCGGCCACCCAACCCTTGGGATCAAGAAGATATTCGTGTTTTCGGATCTCGCAAGGGAATGGCGGAGAAGAAGGGATTCGAACCCTCGATACCGTTTCCGGTATACTCCCTTAGCAGGGGAGCGCCTTCGACCACTCGGCCACCTCTCCGTTAGCGCCTGACTAGTGTCACTCAGCGGCCAATGCAAGATTTTTTTGTCGGTTTCCGGCAATTCCTCTCATTTTCATGTGGGTCCTGCCGGCAGGAAGCGAAGGTGTGGGCGAAGCAACAAGCTATTCCCGCAGAAAAGCGGGGGACATGGGCACCCTTTCGAGATTTGCCGTCTACCGATTCTCACACCTGGTGAGAACGAACCCAAGTCCGCGCGTCTTTATCGCGAACGCTAGGATTTGCGCGCGAGACGCTCGATCGCCTGCTGCGTGGCGGCGCCGAAGTCACCATCAATCGGTCCGCCATAATAGCCGCGATCCCTAAGCAGGACCTGCATTTCCTTGCGGAACGCCGGCGTGAAATTGTTGGGCTGCGTCCTCACCTCTTCCAGCTTGGCCGGGTCGCCGCCCTCAATGCTCGCTGCCGCCCAGCGAACCGCCTCCTTCGCATCCGCTTTTGTACCGAGGCCGAAATCATAAAGGCGGCTCAGATTGCCCATGGCATAGGCGCTGCCGGCATTCGCGGCCATCTCATACCAGGTGCGGGCCTGCATATAGTCCTGCGAGACACCATTGCCGATGTCATAGAACCAACCGAGCAAGGCCATGGAATAGGAGTCGCCCATATTGGCCGCCTTCTCGTACCAGACCTTTGCCTCGCCGTAGTTCTGCTCCGCCCCCAATCCGTTCTGATAGGCCCAGCCGAGCGAAGACATGGCATTGGTATCGCCGCTTTCGGCCGCCTTCTTGTACCAGGAAAGCGATTGCGCCAGATCCTTGGGCAGTCCGAGCCCCTCCCGATAGAACCAGCCCATCGTCGCCATGGCATTGGCATAGCCCTGGTTGGCCGCCAGCTCGTACCACCGGGCGGCCTCGGCATAATCCTGCGCGATGCCGCCATAGCCCTCACGATAGAGCCAGCCGAGCGACGCCTGGCCGTAAGCATTGCCGCCCTTGGCCGCCTGCTCGAACATGCGCTTGCCCTGGTCGACGTCCACCGGGCCATCGGTTCCATAGATCGAGAACCAGGCGAGATTCGTCAGCGCATACATGTTGCCGCCATCGGCGGCCTTGCGGTAATTGCTCCGCGCGTCGACATAATTGCGGCCGGCATCCTGGGCCCGACCCAGCATGTTGACGAGCATCATGTCGTCCGGGTTCTCATTGACGGCCTGGGCACAGGCAGTCAACGCCCGCTCGGAATCAAGCTTCAGGAAATTGACCCCGAGGAAACCCGGCATCGATTGCGGCTCGCCCGCGAGCAGATAGCAGTCCCGCGAGGCCTGCGTGTCCTTGCCGGTCAGCGAGACATTGAGACCCTTTTGCGGCTCGAGCGCCGCGATCTGCTGCTCGGCCTCCGCCTTATACCTGCTGTCGGGGTAGCGCTCGATGAAACGTGTCAGGGCGGCTGCGTCGGTCGATTGTTTGAGCGCATCCCAGGCGATTTCGTCGGGCGTCACGCTCGACGTCTGCTCGGCCTCGGTCAGCAGCTTCAGCTTCTTCTCGGCAAGCATCTTGTAGACCGGATCGGAACCGTGCTTCGCGAGGAACGCCGCGATCAGATCCTTGTCCGCAAGATCGCGAATGTTCTGCCAGTCGGCAGCCGCCTCCGATTGGCTGTTGGGCGAAAGCTGGCCACCATTGTTGGTGATGTTGATGTTCACCTCTTTGATATTGAGGAAGATCTGCGCACCGCCGAGCGAGCCATAAACGAACGGCTCCTGGCCGCGATTGGTCGCCGAGACCACTTCATCGCGCACCTTGCCGAGGGCAATACGGACATCGACCCCCGGTTCGGTAAGATATTTGGCAAGCGCCATGGCGAATGGACTGTTCTTGCCCTCGCCGTCGAGCGCAACCGTGCCGGCCTTGGAAGCAAAGGCGACAAGCAGGTCGGCCGATTCAGGCTCGACACGCGCCAGCCCGCGTGAGACCGCCCTGGTCGAGATCGAGCGGGTCATGCTCTGTTCGAAGGGATTGTTGCGGCAGGCGTCGAGAATGACGAGCTTGAGCTTGGTCGCTCCTTCGAGCGAACGCTGAACGCGGTCGAGCCCGATCGCCTCGTCTTCCACATCCTTGTCCGTCTTCAGTTGCACGTCGACGGGAAGCAGAAAATTCTCGCCATTCATCTCCATGCCATGGCCGGAATAATAGACGATCGCGACTTCGGCGCCGGTCGCTAGATCTTCGAAGTCGCGCAGCGCCTTCACCATGTCCTGGCGGCTGACATCGTGCACGGTCGTGACGGAATCGAAGCCTGCCTCCTCGAAAGAGACCTTCATCAGTTCCACGTCATTGGCCGGATTGTTCAGCGGCGACGTCGCTTCATATTTCTCGTTGCCGATCAACAGTGCGACGCGCTTGGCAGCCCATGCATCGGACACCGACACAAACAACGCCATACAAAGAATAGAGAGCGGCAGCCAATGCCGCGAATGCCCCGTGAACATGCCATTCCCTCCGGCACCGACCATCGTTCTTCGCCTTGCCCGGCTTGCAAACGACGGACGACGCCCTCGCCCATCTGCCCTCGGAATCACCACATCGGGCGCCCCGGTCATGCCTGACGAAAGTATTACGTATGAGATGTGGGCTTTCAATGTACGCACGCGTCATAATTTGCCCGCCACGCGCCTGGACGGCGCAAGGTCGAAGCAAGTCGATGTGCTTAGCTCAAACACGATAGCGGCACCGTCGTCGATTCTTTCGATGACAGCGCTGCGGGAGTTACGAAAGGCATCGGTCTCGGAGCTTGCCATGTCCATGAAGATGCATGTCGCGGAAGGAAAGCCGGGCCAGCTTGCGACGACCCATCAGCACTATTTTATCGAGCGCCCCTGTCGCATCCTGGTCATCGGCCAGCAGTTGAAAGCGAAAACCAAGTATCAATGCCTGCTGCGCCATATCTCGGTTGCCGGCGCGATGCTCGATTTCAATGCTGCGATCCTGCTGCCGAAACATTTCTTTCTGGAGATCGAAGGTTTCAAGGAGGAAATCGGCTGTTCTCAGGTTCACCGGGAAGGCACCGAACTCGGGGTGCGTTTCAACATGCTGCTCTCGCCCGATTTCTTGCGGCGCCTCATTCGGATCCAGTTTTCCAGTGGCGGGCTCTGACTTTCGATGCAAAACGAGCGACATTAGATTTTTAGTGATCGATTTCAGGGGATTGCAAGTTTCTGCTGCCAAGCTGATTCTAGTAACGGTGGAAATTGCCCACCGAAACGATGTGGGACAAATGAATTGTCCGGGGTCGAAGGATGCGCTCAGAAACTCAGCGCGCCGACTGATCCGGCACTGGCGGAGAACGACGCATGCAGAACCAGACAATGTATTCGTGCGTCCCCTCGCCTTTCTACGAGCGACGCTATGAGCGATTCTCCATCGGGCACGCGGGCACGCTGACAGCGGTGCAGCCGGGTCTCGCAAATGTTTCCGTACGCCCCTGCCGGATGATCGACATCTCGCGCGGCGGTGCCAGCTTTGCGGTCGATACCAATATCGGCCTGCCACAACACTATTATCTGCATATCGTCGGCACTTCGCTGAGAATCGGCTGCGCCGAGGTCTATCGCAACGGCGAGCGCATCGGCGTCCAGTTCATCAAGCCGATCGAGCAGACCTTGCTGCGCGAGATCATCCGGCAAGAATTCTTCACCGGCCAGGTGAAGAATGCAAAGCCGCGGCGGTAAGGTCACCGATCAGGGCAAAACGGCACCAAGGAATTCGAGCAGTTTTCTCGCGGGAATGATTCCGATTTGCGGCGGCATGCGCTAAGTTCCCCGGACTTTGTTCGAACGGGGCTCATTCTTCAGCATGTCCGCTTTCTCTCGCTTCACGCCGCTCATCCAATCCCTTCCCTCCACCATTCCGTTTGTCGGCCCCGAGGCTATTGAACGGCAGCGGGGGCGAGCCATCGCAGCGCGTATAGGCGCCAACGAAAGCGGGTTCGGTCCAGCCGCAAGTGTCCTGGCGGCTATCAATGAAGCGGCAGGCGGAACGTGGAAATATGCCGATCCGGAAAACCACGACCTGAAGCAGGCAATTTCGGCTCATCTCGGCACCACGCCAGCCAATATCGCGATCGGTGAAGGCATCGATGGATTGCTCGGCCAGATCGTCCGCATGGTGATCGAGCCTGGCATGCCGGTCGTCACGTCACTCGGCGCCTATCCGACCTTCAACTATCACGTCGTCGGTCACGGTGGTCGGCTGGTGACGGTGCCCTATACCGGCGACCGGGAGGATCTCGGCGGGTTGCTGGACGCCGTGAAGCGAGAAAATGCGCCGCTCGTCTATTTCGCCAATCCCGATAATCCGATGGGAAGCTGGTGGCCGGCCGAGCGCATCGTCGAATTCGCCCAGGCTTTGCCCGAGACAACCCTCTTTATCCTTGACGAGGCCTATTGCGAGACGGCACCGGCCGATTCGCTGCCGGCCATCGATGCCTTGATCGACAGGCCGAACGTCGTGCGTACGCGCACCTTCTCGAAGGCTTACGGTCTTGCCGGTTCGCGCGTCGGTTATGTCGTGAGCACGCCGGGCACGGCGCAGGCCTTCGACAAGATCCGCAACCATTTCGGCATGAACCGGATCGGTGTCGCGGCAGCGATCGCCGCGCTTGCGGACCAGAATTACTTAAAGGAAGTGACTAGGAAGATCGCAGCATCCCGCGAGCGCATTGCGACGATTGCAGTGGAAAACGGCCTGACACCGCTCGCCTCCGCCACCAATTTCGTAGCGGTCGACGGCGGCCGCGATACGGTCCATGCGCGTGCAATCGTTGATACCCTGATGAGCGACCATGGCATCTTCATCCGGATGCCGGGCGTGGCGCCCCTGAACCGCTGCATCCGCATCAGCACGGGACCGGAAGTGGAGATGGACCTGCTTGAGGCCGCCCTGCCCGAGGTTCTGAAAAAGCTGGCCTGATCCAGCTTCAGATCCCGGTCGTTCGGCCGGCGGCCGTTCGGCGGCCGCCTCATTCGTTCAGTGAACGGTCATCCATTCGCGAGCGGCGCGCAGCGCTGCTGCAAGGTCTGCCTTGCTCATCGTCATCGCCAGATCGGCACGCAGGTCAACGGCGCGGTCGCAGCCCTTGATCGCAGCGATGTTCAGCCACTTGTGGGCGGCGACGAGATCGACCGGGCGGCCGTGGCCCGTTGCATAGGCGAGGCCCATTTCACAGAAGATTTCCGCCTGGTTGTCACCACCCATCGCGGCATCCGAAGCAATCTGCATATCAAAGCGTGCCATTGTCTTGTCCCTGTTTTGCCTGGTTGGTTTTCCCGAAGCGGCCCGCCCGTTTCGGGCGAGCCATGCTCCAGATCAGCACTTGTTTTGGTCCCTGTTCGACCTTGCCTCTTTGCGGGCCTTTCCGAAGCGCACCATCTTTTTGCGGCGTCGTCTTCGGTGGTTTGTCGGAGCGTTTTTGTCCGCTCGTCTTATGGCTCCAATATGCAGCAGGGCTTTCAATGCGCGCTTAAAATGCATGCTTAATTTGCGACAAACAAAGTTCAAACGCTTGGTAAACTTGAGTTTTTGTTAAACATCGGAAGTCCGAGAATCCGGCGCATTCGCTTCAAAATTTACGAAAAATTCAACTGCCGATTTCAACCAAACGCTAACCACGAAAAGATCGACGGTGGCGGAGGCACCAAGATTTCCTGGTTTTCGACCGGCTTGAAACGACCATCAAAAAGCATCGGAAGCCGCCGCAGGGCTTGTTTACCTTTACGTGCGCGTAAGCTATCGTCCGCGCGGCGGTGAGGAGCCTGCCTTTGCACACGAGGACATCTCAAGAGCAGCCGACGGAGCGGACCACGTCGGCGGTCTCGATCTGGAGGACTGGAATGTTACGTACCTTGCTCATGACCGCGACACTCGCCCTTGGCATTGCCGGGACGGCTGCAGCGGCAGAATCGATCGTCGGCAACTGGAAGACGGCAAGCGGAGCGACCGCGGAGATTGCCCCTTGTGGCGCCGCCTTCTGCGTGACGCTGAAGACCGGCAAGCATGCCGGCAAGCGCATCGGCAATCTTTCCGGCACCGATGGCAGCTATTCGGGCGAAATTACCGATCCCGATACCGACAAGACCTATAGCGGTTCGGGCTCCGTCGACGGCAATTCGCTGAAGATGAAGGGCTGCGTCCTGAAAGTGCTCTGCAAGTCGCAGACCTGGACGCGCCTCTAGGCGCCGCGCGGTACTAGACGCATTGACTTATCGAAAGGGCGGCCATCGGCCGCCCTTTCGCATGCGCAGTCCGTGGCTTAGTCACTGCGTCCCATCGCTATGCCCGGCGTTCTTGCCCCTTCGCGCATTGCGGCACTTAGGCCAATCGCACCCCATCGCGGCGTTCGGCATCACCCGGATCGAGCGGCAGCACGCTCAAATGCAACCGAAGATGAACGCCAGATGAACGGACATCTCAGCATCAATTCAGTTTGGGTATGCGAAAACACACTCAATCGATTTGAACCTGCCTCCAAACAACGGACAGAACCATGGATATCCTTGCTCGGCGCCTCACCATCATCAGCCTTCTGATGGTCGTTTTCGCTGTAACTCTCGCCGCTGCTGTCAGCGCGGACACCGAACGTCGCCGCAGCAACACCTATCTTGGCTCGCTGACGGATTGCACCGCACATACGGCGCAATACTGCCAGGCCAAGCTCTAACGCGGAACGGACCGGGCTCGCCCTGCTCCACCGCCAAGTGAAACCGATCACCTCGTGATCTGATGGAGAAACGAACATGCTGGCCGCTCTTTCGACATCCGCGTTTCTCTCGCTGCGTGTGCTTGCACTGGCCGGCCTGCTGATGGCACCGGTTGGGGCGCTTGCCTACTCGAAGGCCAACGGCGCCGGCATCGGCAAGCAGGGCGCCGGCCTTGTCCTCTTCGTCACCCTGCAGCGCCAGTCGATGACGTGACGCAGGTGTCACCCGATCGGATTTCATGAAAAGGGGCGATCGCGCCCCTTTTGTCTTTCCGGCTTGCACTTGATGCCGCTTTCCTGTCCTCTCGCAACTGCCGCGCCACGCGTCTTTTAAGATGCGCTACGGTCGCTGCCGCACTTTGAGTTGTTGCACGGTTTTCCGATCAAAGGACACCTGCAGCAGGATTTGCCACAACAAGCCCTGTCAGACCGATGCCCACCTATCTCGTCTATACACTTGCCGCCCTTGCCGAAATTGCCGGCTGCTTTGCCTTCTGGGCCTGGCTGAAGCTCGGCAAGTCCATCCTCTGGCTCGTCCCCGGCATGGTATCGCTCGCGCTTTTTGCCTGGCTCCTGACCCTGATCGACAGTCCGGCTGCGGGCCGAGCCTATGCTGCCTATGGCGGCGTCTATATCGCCGCCTCGCTGCTTTGGCTCTGGCTGGCAGAGGGTGTCAGACCCGACCGATGGGATCTCGCTGGCATGACTATCGCGCTCCTTGGCAGCGCCATCATCCTTGCCAGCCCCCGTTGAACCCATCGAAAGGCTGATCGCGACGCGGTTGTGCACGCAGATATCTTGTCGTTTGCTTGTCAGAAGCTGCAGCCTATAATGCGACATGAACAAGCGAATCTCTTCACACTCCGTCCTTTCCGTCGCAACGCCTGAGCCTTTCGAGCCGCAGTACTTCGACGATCCTGCGGCTGCTGTCGATTGCCTCGAGGCGCTTTACGAGCGCAACACCCGGTTCCTCTGCGAGGCTTTTGAGGGGCTTGGAAAAACCGACGATCCGCTCACACGCTATCGCGCCTGCTATCCGCAGGTCAGCATCGAGACGAGCAGCTTCGGCCATGTCGATTCCCGCCTGTCCTACGGCTATGTCAGCGCACCCGGTGTCTATACGACCACGATCACCCGGCCGAAGCTCTTCCGGCATTATCTGAAGGAGCAGCTCGGCCACCTGATGCGCAACCACGGCCTCGGAGTCACGGTCTCGGAATCGGCGACCCCGATCCCCTTGCATTTTGCCTTTGGCGAGAGCGCCTATGTGGAGGCCTCGGCAGCGAACACCATCGACATTCCACTGCGCGATCTGTTCGATGCGCCTGACCTGACGACGACCGACGACGAGATCGCCAACGGTTCTTATGAGCCGGGTCCCGGCGAGCCCTCGCCGCTCGCGCCCTTCACGGCCCAGCGTATCGACTATTCGCTGGCGCGGCTCAGCCACTACACGGCAACCAGCGCCACGCACTTCCAGAACTTCGTGCTCTTCACGAACTACCAGTTCTATATCGACGAGTTCTGCGCCTGGGCCCGCCGGCAGATGGCCGAAGGCGGCAACGGCTACACGGCCTTCGTCGAGCCCGGCAACATCATCACGCCCGCCGGCGCCGACAAGCCTGAGACCGACTTTACGCTCGCACGGCTGCCGCAGATGCCCGCCTATCACCTGAAGAAGAAGGGGCACGGCGGCATCACCATGGTCAATATCGGCGTCGGCCCGTCCAATGCCAAGACGATCACCGACCATATCGCCGTTTTGCGCCCGCATGTCTGGCTGATGCTCGGTCACTGCGCCGGTCTTCGCAACAGCCAGCGTCTTGGCGATTACGTGCTCGCGCATGCCTATATGCGCGAGGATCATGTTCTCGACGACGACCTCCCGGTCTGGATTCCCTTGCCGGCGCTCGCCGAAGTGCAGGTGGCGCTCCAGGATGCCGTTGCCGAGGTTACCGGCTACCGCGATTACGATCTCAAGCAGATCATGCGCACCGGCACCGTCGCGACGATCGACAACCGCAATTGGGAACTTCGCGACCAGCGCGGCCCGGTCAAACGCCTGTCGCAGGCGCGTGCCATAGCACTCGACATGGAATCGGCGACGATCGCCGCCAACGGCTTCCGCTTCCGCGTGCCCTATGGAACCTTGCTCTGCGTATCGGACAAGCCGCTGCATGGCGAATTGAAATTGCCGGGCATGGCGACCGCTTTCTACAAGACGCAGGTCAGCCAGCATCTAAAGATCGGTATCCTGGCATTGCAGAAACTTGCGGCGATGCCACCGGAGAAGCTGCATTCCCGCAAGCTCAGAAGCTTCTACGAGACTTCGTTCCAGTAAGAGCTAGCGCCGTCTCCCGAGCGCCATCGACAACATCGTGCCCGCCACCGCGGACACGATGATCAGAAGGTGCGCGTTGACGCCGGCGGCCGCGAGTTGCTCCAGCCCGGCGCGATCGGCATGAGCGCCGAAGGATACGGCCCCGGCCGCGATCGCGGCGGGATAGGTACCGACGCCGGCGGGCGCATGCATCGGCAGCACCGATGAAAGCTCGCCGCCGAGGGCGCCGCCGAAACAGGCGGCCAGCGGCGCAACGCCCATGAAGGCCAGCACCCAGGCAAGAACGATGACCTTGACCGCCCAGTTGAGGACGGTCATGCCCCAGGCGCGCAGGAACGCGACGATGTTGGCGGGAACGCCCGCCTCCAACTCGTCGACGATGGCATCGAGCTTTGTCGGCAACAGCCGGCGCGCCAGCGCGATCACTTGATCCTTCAAAAGAAAGAAGAGAAGCGGCGAGACGAACGCGGCAAGCCACGCGACCCAAAGGACGGCTGACCCACGCCCGATGACAAGGCCGACGGCGGCGACAACGAGAAGCGCGTGCAAGTCGAGCAGACGCATCACCAGGAGAGCGGACGTTCCGCGCGCGAGCGGCACGGAAAACTCCGAGCGCATCAGGAGCGGGAAGCTCGTCTCGCCGGCGCGAAACGGCAGCATGATGTTCAGGAGATTGTGAACCTGGGTGACGCGAAATAGCGGCAGGAAGCGGCCAGCGGTTTCTTTCGGGAAGTAATCATAGATGCGGTAGCAACGAATGAAATAGGTCGCGACGAGCAGCACCAGCGCCGAGACTGCCGAACCGAAGCCGATCTCCGACCATTGCTTCAACAGCGCCGGCCATCCCCAGAACCATTCGACAAAGGCCGCGTAGGTCGCAATGGCAGCTGCCGAAAGCAATGTCATCCGGTTGCGGGCGAGCCAGGATCGCCGGTCGGACTCGCAATCCGAAATCATCAGGTCTCGATTTCCCGTGTTGACACGCAAGATTGAACGTTGGTTATCACCGATAACTGTGCAAGAAAACGATTATGTAGCCCAATCCAAATCTTGCGGCACCGCAAGCGCCGCCGCATGTACGAGCTGTTTCCATGTACTCCATCGAACTATCCGTCGTCATTCCCGTGTTCAACGAGGAGGACAGCATCCAGCCTCTGATCACGCGGGTCCGCGATTCGCTGGCGAACTTTCCCTCTCCTTGGGAACTGATCCTCGTTGACGACGGCAGTACCGACCGAACGCTTGTAAATGCGAGGAAGGCGCTTTCCGACCCCGGCCTCGACCTCAAGATCGTCGAACTGCAGAAGAACTTCGGGCAAACCGCGGCGATGCAGGCCGGCATCGACGCTGCTGCCGGGCGCCTGATCGCCACGCTCGACGGCGACCTGCAGAACGATCCGGCTGACATCCCCGAAATGGTCAAGGCGATCGAGGAGCGCCAGCTCGACCTGCTCGTCGGCTGGCGAAAGAACCGGCAGGACGGCCTCCTGCTCCGGAAGATCCCGTCCTGGTGCGCCAACCGCCTGATTGGAAAGATCACCGGCGTCAGGCTGCACGACTATGGCTGCAGCCTGAAGGTCTACCGGACCTCCGTCATCAAGCAGGTGAAGCTGATGGGGGAAATGCACCGCTTCATCCCCGCCTGGGTCGCCGGCGTGGTGCCGAGCAGCCGCATCGGCGAGATGCCCGTTACCCATCACGCGCGCCAGCATGGCCAGTCCAAATATGGGATCTCCAGAACCTTCCGCGTGATTCTCGATCTGCTGTCGGTGCTGTTCTTCATGCGGTACAAGGCGCGCCCGGGGCACTTCTTCGGCTGATCCTGGTCTATCTCGGCTTCGACAAGTTCATCCTCGGCAACGACATCGGAACGCGACCGCTGCTGATCGTCGGCGTCATGCTGTTCCTCTCGTCCGTCCAGCTCATCACTACGGGCATCCTCGCGGAAATGATGGCGCGAACCTATTTCCGCGACGACGATACCACCAACTACATCGTGCGGCAGATCTTTGCCCGGGACCCGAACGATGCTTGACGTCGTCAATCGTCGGCCAAACATCACCGTTGCGCTGATTGCCGGTTACTTCCTGCTCTGTATCGGTTTGCGCCTCGCCGTTTCCACATCGCTCGAGATCGACGAGTCGGAACAAGCCTTCGTCTCGCAGTTCCTGATGCTCGGCTATGGCTCGCAGCCCCCGTTCTATAACTGGCTGCAATACGGGCTCACCTCGCTCTTCGGGCCGTCGCTCGCGACGATGACGGTGCTCAAGAACGGGCTCCTGTTTCTCTGTTGTCTCTTCTACGGCCTCGCGGCACGCGAGGTCCTCAACGATCGGCGCCTGACAGCCATCGCAACGGTCGGGGTCCTGACCTTTCCGCCGATCTTCCTGCTCGCGCAGCGCGACCTTTCGCATACGGTCGCGGCGCTATTTGCCGTGTCGCTGTTCCTTTACGCCTTCATCCGGACGATGACGCGGCCAAGTCTGTTCGCCTATATCCTGACGGGCGTGGCGGTCGGCATCGGCGTCATCTCGAAGTACAACTTCGCACTCGTCCCAACCGCCGCGATTATTGCGATCCTGCCCGAGCCGAAGCTGCGCGCACGGCTCTTCGACTGGCGCATCCTGGTTGCCATCGCCGTCTGCACGCTGATTGCGCTGCCGCACGGCTACTGGATTCTCGAAAATCTCGGTGCTGCCTCGCGCAATACCCTCCATGAAATGGGGACGGCGCAACAGACGAGCTACCTGACGAAGGCGCTCAAAGGGGTCGTCGCCCTGGTCGCCGCCTCGCTTCGTGGCGCCGCCATTCCGCTGGTCGTCTTTGCTCTCGTCTTTCGCAAGGACCTGCCGGCCATCTGGCGCGCCGAAAGCCCCTGGACACGCGTCATCGGGCGCATGCTGCTTTTGTGCCTCGGTGCCGTGCTGCTGATCATGCTGGCCGTCGGCGCCACGCACATGCGGGAGAAATGGCTGGTTCTCTTTCTCGTGCTGCTGCCGCTTTACCTTACCCTCAAGGTCGAGGCTTCCGGCGTCGACACTGCGCGCAGCGTTCGCCCCTTCCTGCTCATCGTCGCCTTCATCGTCGTCACCACATTGGTGGTGGTCTCCGCTCGTGCGGTTGTTCGCCCCTGGTTCGGCAAGCTGTCGCGGCTGAGCATCCCCTACAGCACCCTTGTCGATACCGTCGTGAAACAGGAGGGAGCCGAGCCGGTGATGGTCATCGCCTCGGACAAGCTGCTTGGGGGCAATGTGCGCACGCGTCTGCACGGCGCCAAGGTTTTCGTGGCTGGAAACAGCAGTTCTCCGATCGAGCATCTGACCGGACCGCTCCTCGTGGTCTGGAGCGACAACGGAAAGCTCGATGCTCAACCACCTGAAGGGCTTCTCGACATCTTGAAGTCGCTCGGCGTGGCTGAGGAGGCGATGAAGCCGCAGCAACTCGCCCTGCCCTATCTCAACGGCAATCTGCCGGATCGCTACGGCTTCGGCTACTTCTGGATCGCCGACCCTTCCCGATGAGTGGACGACCCGTCGCGTTGGATGGGCGCGCCGTCGCGGTCGGCGCCGACGAGCAATTTGAGTTCACCGGGGTGAATACGAAGCGCGACGTCACGGCCCATCGGCAGGAGTTCCCCGTCGATGACGCAGTTGATCTTACGCTCCACCTTGGGAAAATGCAGATCGAGCGCATGACCGCTCATGGTGGTAATCAGCGGGCTATCGCGAAATTTACCGCGCATGACATCGAAGGCGAGCTTGGCGACGCCCGGCGGACTCAGGGGCGGAGCGGTATAGAAGCCGAGATGGCCGGCCGTAACATCATCGGCATACATCAGCGTGTCGCGCCCGAACGGGTTGTTGGAGACGGAAACCGCTGAAACATGGCGGCTTTCCTTGTGTCCGTCGACGTCGAACTCGATCTCGAAATCAGGCGGATTGAGAATCACGCCAACGGCGGCACGCGTGCTGGCGGCGATCTTGCCCGCCCTCGAACGAAAGCTGAAGGACTCGCGGTAGCGCACCATGCGGGCATGCAGGCCCATCGAAAACTGGTGCACGAAGGCTCGGCCATCGGCGCTGCCGATATCGCCGTCGATGATCACTCCGTTTGCCAGCACTTCCGGCACCTTCCAGATATCGAGCGGCAGCTTCAGCGTGCGGGCGAAAAGGTTCATCGTCCCGGCGGGAACGACGCCAAGCGGCATGTGGTTCTTCCAGGCGACCCCGGCAGCCGCAGAAATCGTACCGTCGCCACCGCCGGCAAGGATCGCATCGAGATCGTCGCGGCGGCATGTGCGCTCCAGCGTCTCGCGCCTTTCATTTCCGGA
>NZ_JAEPRP010000177.1:0-15116 GCF_016652895.1 Ensifer sp. SSB1 | reverse complement strand
TCGGAGGCGGGGACCTCGACGAGATGGTCCTTTTGTCGCGAGTAAACGCGGTGGTAGTCGGCGATATCGTCAAGCCAGCCGCGGGCGGCCGCCAACTCGGCCGGTCGGCCTGCGTTGCTGGCCGCGCCGATGAGGAAGCCGGCCGAACCGCCGAGCAGCATCAGCGCCACCGACGCCGCAAGCACGCGCGGCCAGATGCGTACGTTTCTGACGCTGGCGGCTGTCGCCGTCACACGCTCGGTCTTGGGACTGGCGCCGGGACCCTGCTTGATCTGCCGAACCAGGGCCAGCGGCACGGGATCGTGCAGAAAATCCTCAAAGGCGGTATCGCCGAAGCTGCTGCCGGCCTTCAGCTTTTCGAACAAGGCCTTGGCGTCGTCGTCGCGGGCGAGAAGCGCTTCGAGTTCATGTCGTTCGGCTTCGCCGATCTCGCCGTCGATATAGGCGGATAGACGAACTTCGAGTGCGTGCCCCTTTGTCTGTTGCAACGGTCAGGCCCTCCTTTCGGTATTCTCGGAGACCATGGCCGCAAGCCTGAGGCGCGCAGTCGATAACCTGCTCATCACCGTGCCGATCGGAATACCGAGGATGTCGGCCGTCTCGCGGTAGCTATGGCCTTCGACGTTGACCAGCAGGAACACGCTTGCCAGGCCCTCGGGCATGGACAGGATCATCTTCTGCAACTGATTGGCGTAGACGGCTTTTTCGGCTGAAGGCTCGATGCTGAGCTCCTCCTGGCCGAGTGCGTCGACCGTGCCGCTACCGACACGGACCTTGCGCTTGCGGATCTCGTCGACCCAGAGGTTGCGCGTCATCGCATAGACCCAGCTTTCCAGCCGGCCTTCTCCGTTCCAGAGGTGGCTGCGCGTGATCGCGCGCTCGCAGGCTTCCTGAACCAGATCGTCGGCATCATTGGCGTTGCGCGTCAACGTCATCGCGAACCGACGCAATTTGGGCAGGAGGCCGACCAAGTCGCGTCTGAAGTCCTTCGTTTCTGCCGCTGGACGCATTGCTCTTCCAAATGAAACGTGCCGGATCGTGCGTTTATTCGCGGTGCGGGGCACGAGGCGGATGATATGAAACATTTGCCCCTTAGTCTGCAAGGGAAGCGCCGGAACGGAAAGCAAATTCTGCTGCTTCATGGCGTCTTTTCCCAAAAAGCTTTTGCTTGCCGGCGCCCGTTAACCACGCGCTTCGTTACCGTAAACTGCAGCGCTGCCCCGAGATCGCGTCAAAGTTCGGCCCGAATCTGGCCGGACCTCATCGCACAACTGCAGGTCGATGTCGGGGACACGCCAATGAACGGACAGCATCGTAGCAAGAGATTGAATGTCGCTCGGATCACGGGTGATCGATGGGGCCGAGCCCAGTTTCGGCGAGGGGCCGTGGCCATACGCATTGGCGCAGTGGTTCCTCTGCTTGCGGGGCTCGCCGCATGCCAGAGCGCTCAGGTCATCGAAACCGGATCGCTCTCGTCCTACAAGGATTTCGTTGCCAGCGACGGGATGGTGACCAAGACGAAGTATCGGGTGGATGCCGCCGCGACCAAGAACGTGAAGACGGTACACGTGATCCCGACGACCTTTGCGGCCACTGCCGATCTCGACAAGCTCGGGGATCCGCAGAAGAAGCTGGTGGCCACCGCGATCGACCGTTCGCTCTGCGAAGCCTTGAGTGCGCAATTCGATGTCGTGCCGATATCGAAGCCGGCCGATATGGCCGTTCGCTCCGTGATCAGCAAGGTCAAATCGACAAATGCCGTTGTTGCGGGTGTGTCGACCGTCACCTCGGCGGTCGCTCCCGTTCCGGTTCCGCGCATTCCGATCGGTCTTGGAAGTCTCGCGGTCGAGGCCGAGGCTTTCGACGCGAGGGGCAAGCAGATTGCCGGGATGACATGGGCGCGGGGCGCCAACATCCTCACTAATGGTTCACGCGCATCGACGGCCGCCGATGCATTCGAACTCGCCGGCGACTTCTCCGACGATTTCAGCGCGCTCCTGGAAAAATCGAGCGACCCGATGAAGTCCGATTTCGAGCTGCCGTCGATGAAGAACGTCAAGAACAGCGTCGCTTATGCGGTGACCGGCAAACCCACCGATCCGGATTGCGCGGTGTTCGGCAAGGGATCCGGTCTCGGCGGCATCGCCGGCGGCGCGCTCGGCTTGCCGCCGGAATGGTCGGAGAAGAAGAACGATGCAAAGTCGATTGCTGATGACGCTGCGGGAAGCGGTGCCACGGCAGGCGGGGCGAAGGGAAGTGCGTCCAAGGGAGGCGAGCCCAAGAAGAGCGGGCCGACGGCAGGCGGGCCGAAGAAGACCTAGTGTCCCGGTGCGTGCCCGTGGCACCTCGGATCGAGGCGGCGCCTGGCGCCGCCCGTCCATATTATCGCCCGGTCAGTACTGGCGCACGCCGCCGAGTGATTGCAGCAGCGCGCGGTAGGCCCAGGTGTTTTCGCCGCCGCGATCGCGGATCTCGATGAGCTGCACGCGGGCTTCCTCGACGCGTCCCTGTTCGATCAGGGCCTGGCCCATATAGGAGCGGGCGAGGATGTAGTTCTCGTCGGCCTGCAGCGCGCGCTTGTAGTACTGCATGCCCAGTTCCATGCGGCCGGCCTTGCGGTTGGAATAGCCGAGATAGTTGAGCACGCGGGCGCTCTTCTGATCCTTGACGGCGCCGAGCACCTTGATGGAATTTTCGTACTGGCCGTCATAGGCGAGCTCGCGTGCGGCCTGGAACAGGATATCGTCGCTGAGGTCGCTCTTCTTGGCGTTGACGCAGGCATTCTTCTTCGCGTCCCAGACCTTGCCATCGGTGCACTCGCTGGTCGTCTTGGTCTTCTTGGGCGGTTCGCTGGTATCTTCGCCGGCGGCCATCACGGCCTGCGCCATGAAGCTGGTTGCGCCGGCCACAAACAGGGCACAAAGCAGGCTTTTCCGGTACATCATGCCATCTCCCGTTTCTCGCGCACGCCCGCGAAGGCTCGCGCGTGGTTTCAAACTGATCGCGTGTCTTCGACGCTTCGAAAGGAGACCGCCATCGGGCTGATCCACCCACGAAGCATGCCAGAAGACGGTGCGCGCCACCAGCATGCAGCGCGACCGGGGTATGACGCATGAATGCGGGAAATTATTCGCCGGGCGATGAATATTCTGCGAAGCAGGTCCGCTTGGTCGCCTCAGAACCGCGTCGTTTCGGCGAGCGTCACGGTGGCGCCGTCGCCATTCAGCGCATAGCGCTCGCGCGTCAGGTGCCAGTTTCCAGGCTCGCCCACCACGGTGAAGAGGTTGTAGGCGGCCGGCGGCTTGTGACCACCCGGCCCCTGCGAGGCGGAGGCGATGCCGACGACCGGGACCGGAGCCTGCGGGCCCTTCAGCCAGTAGACGGTGTTGAGATGGGTGTGGCCGTGGATGACGAGTTCCGCGCCGCCAGACGAGATTGTCGCAGCAAAGCGGCGGATGCCGATCATGCGCTTGTGCATCGGGGCTGCGCCGCGGATCGGCGGGTGATGGATCATGACGATGCGAAAGAGACCTGCTTCGCCGGCGGCCCTGAGCATGTTGACGGTTTCGCGCGCCTGCCTCTGGCCGAAATATCCGCTGGCCGCAAAGGGCGGCGTCGCAACGGCGGTCGAGCAGCCGATCAGCGCGACCGGTCCGCGCACCCGCATATAGGGAAAGCAATGGTGCCGCTCATGCCAATGGGCGGGCGCATCGTCGCCGCGCATATAGGGATACCAGGCGCGGGTGGTCTTTTCGTAGGCACCCGGCACATAGGCGTCATGGTTGCCCGGAACGATGGAAATGTTCTCCGGCTTGCCCGCGTCCTCTAGCCACTCCGTGACGGCCTTGATCTCGAGCGACGACGCGAGGTTTACGAGATCGCCGGTCATCGCCAGATGGTCCGGGTCCTTCTTCTCGATGTCTGCCAACAGGCAATCGAGCGTGCCGGTGAAGAGATGCCGGCTGCGATTGCGGTGCCAGTTGACGAAGCCGGTGATGCGCTTGGACGCAAGTTCCCTCAGCGATAGCTCGGGTAGAGGTCCGAGATGGACATCTGAGATATGGGCAAGTTTGAACATCGCCCCCGTCTAGCGCATATTCCGGCCGAGGGGAATCAGGTCGCCCGATGAATCGCGTGCGGCTAGGAAATGGAAGGGCAAGTCGTCTGGAACAGGATCGGCCACCGGAGATGCGGCGCTGGTATCTGCGGCTCCTGATGCGGCTCGCGCACGGTTACTATGCACTGGCGCGCGGCATGACGATGGGCGTGCGGGCTGCCTGTTTCGACGGCGAGGGCCGGGTCTTTCTCGTGCGCCATTCCTATCTGCCGGGCTGGCACCTGCCAGGCGGGGGCCTCGACCGCGACGAAGCCTCGCTCGACGGATTGTTGCGAGAACTGCGCGAAGAGGGAAATCTGGAGACGACGGCGCCGCCGATGCTCATCCAGGTCTACTACAATCGGCGCACCAGCCGCCGCGACCATGTCGTCTTCTACCGCTGCGACGGTGTCAGGCAGAGCGCGCCGAAGACGCCGGATCTCGAGATTGCCGAAAGTGGCTTCTTCGCGCTCGATGCGCTGCCGGAGGATACCACGCCGGCGACCCGCCGCCGGCTTGCGGAGCTCGCCGGCAGCGTTGCTATCGATCGCTACTGGTAGGCACGACCGACTTTCCGTTTCATTGACGATTTACAGCGCTTCACGCCCATGCGGGGCGGTGAGGTCTAGCACCGGACCCACCGGCACGACACCGGTCGGGTTGATGGTCGTGTGGCTGCGGTAGTAGTGCTCCTTGATGTGACGCATGTCGACCGTCTCGGCCACGCCAGGCACCTGGTAGAGCTCCCTGAGGTAACCCTGCAGGTTCGGATAGTCGGCGATGCGGCGGATGTTGCACTTGAAGTGGCCGACATAGACTGGATCGAAGCGCACCAGCGTCGTGAACAGGCGCCAGTCAGCCTCGGTGGGGCGGCTGCCGGTCAGGTAGCGGTGCGAGGCGAGGCGTTCCTCCAGCATGTCGAGACGCGCGAAGAGGGCGGCAACGCTTTCCTCGTAGGCGCCTTGCGTGGTGGCGAAGCCGGCCTTGTAGACGCCGTTGTTGACGTCGTTGTAGACGTCGGTGTTCAAGGCATCGATTTCGCCGCGCAGCTCTTCCGGATAAAAATCGAGCGTCGAGCCGGTGAGGTCATCGAAGGCGGAATTGAACATCCGGATGATCTCGGAGGATTCATTCGAGACGATGGTGTTCTGCTTCTTGTCCCAGAGGACGGGGACGGTCACGCGGCCGGAATAGTTGGCGTCAGCGCGGGTATAGATCTGCCACAGCGCCTTCGAGCCGAAGAGGTGGTCTCCGGTGCCGATGCCGCCGTCCTTGAACTCCCAGCCCTGGGCGAGCATCAGCGGATCGACGACCGAAACGGAGATCAGGTCCTCGAGCTTCTTCAGCTTGCGGAAGATCAGCGTGCGGTGCGCCCAGGGACAGGCGAGCGAGACATAGAGATGATAGCGCCCGGCCTCCGCCTTGAAGCCGGCGTCGCCGCTCGGCCCGGCCGAACCGTCCGCGGTCACCCAGTTGCGGAACTGCGAAGCGCTGCGCTTGAAGTGGCCGTTCGTTGCCACGGTGTCGTACCAGACGTCCTGCCAGACGCCGTCCACCAATCTACCCATGGGAAAACTCCTTCATGATCGTTGCGTCAATAGATAGCGCTTCCAGCGGCCTCCGATAGGTAGCGAATTCGGAACAGTGCGTTTTAGGCTTTGACAGAGGGCATTTTTCTGATATCGGCGATCTCACAACTTTTTTTGTGCCGGAAGAAACGCACTGATGATCTCAGGAAACCTGCGACGACGCTGATGCTGCCAACGCCCACTTCGGGCGAAGCCATCCCTATGTCTGTCCGCATGCCTGGTTTCTAGATCCCATGAAAAAGCACGATCTCGTCTACCTGACCGAAGACGCGTCCCATGACGCCGCCATCGAAATCATCAATGAAGAAGCCTTTGGCCCCGGCCGGTTTGCGCGGGCGGCCGCGCGTATTCGGGAGCAGGGGCCGCATGACCGGTCTCTCTCGTTCATCTGCGCCGACAACGGCGAGACGATCGCATCGGTTCGGATGACGCCTGTGATGGCCGGCTCGATTATGGGCCATCTGCTCGGGCCGCTCGCCGTGCGGCCGTCGCACAAGAACATGGGGATCGGCCGGGAACTGGTGCGCATCGCCGTCGAGGCGGCGCGGCGGAACGGTTCGGAAGCGGTGATCCTCGTCGGCGACCCGCCCTATTATCAACCGCTCGGTTTCGAAAAGGTGCGTTACGGAGCGCTTGAGTTTCCCGGGCCGGTCGATCCCGCGCGGGTGCTCGTCGTGCCGATGGCCGAAGGCGTGCACGCCGGTCTTGCGGGTATCATCGGCTGGCGGGATGACGCACTGGCGCTTGCCGCGCCGCTCGAGCTGCCGCTCGCCGTCTGACATTAGCCTGCGGCGAGAGATTTCTTCAGGAAGACCCGGGTGCGGCCGATGGGGAAGTCCGGCAATTCGCCGAAGACTGCGTAGCCCTGGCGTTCGTAGGCGCGCCGGGCTTGCGGGTTGAAGGTGTCGATCCAGGCGCTGTGGCAACCGCGGCGTCGAGCTTCGTCTTCCGCCGCCTGCAGCAGTTTGCCGGCAAGGCCCTGTCCGCGCAGATTCTCCGGCAGCCACAGCCATTGCACGAAGAGCCAGCCCCAACCGGTGTAGCCATTCAGGCCGCCGCGTCTCCCTTGTGCCTCGAGGCCGCCGACGAGAACGGCGAGTGGTCGCCGCTCCGACGGGCCGACATCGGCCGCGTTGAAGGCGGTGAGGCCGTTGCCGATCGCTTCTAGCGCCTCGGGCGGAGGCGCGTCCGTAACCTCGAACATCGAAACCCCTAGATAGATGCGCGGCGATGTGAGCCGCGGCCCATGCTGAAGACGTCGAGCCCGTCTTCGCCCACGTCGCTCTCGTCGAGCCGCCAGCCGAGGCGCTCGTAGAAGGCACGCTTGCCGGGGAGGGCACAGAGATGGACGGCATCTGCGCCGGTACCGAGAGCGGCATGGGCTGCCTTCAACACGATGTCGCCGCCGACGCCTGCTCCGCGGAAGGGCGGATCTACCCAGACGGCCGCCACCCAAGGGGTGAGGTCCGGCCGCTCTTCGAGATCCGAAGCGATGACCGAGGCGGTGCCGACGAAGCGATCTCCGGCATGCGCGACGAGGCAGAGTTGCTCCGCGCCTTCGGCAAGGCTTGCCTTGAGCAGGCCGGTGATGTGGTCCAGCGGGAAGCCGTGCGGTTCCCACCAGGCGCGCCAGATGCGGTCGGCGACGGTGTCGAAGAAATGCGGTGCGTTGCGAATATCGCTGACGACAATGGTCTGATTGGTCATCGTCCCTCGCGATACCAAGTGGCCGAGATCAGGAAGAGCAGCGCTGCAAGCCCGAGAAGCCCGGTGAACAGCGGCAGCGAGTTGATGCCCTTCAATACGGTTTCATCCGTCATGCGAATGGAGAGGCGCTGATCGTCGGCCGAGCGTATCGAGCCTCTGACCGGCAGCACCGTCGGCAGATCGAGCGGGCCGTCGGCGCTTGCGAGACGCCGCACCAGGCCTTTGGTCTTCTGCGCCCAGGGGCGCAACTTGTCTTCGGTCGAGATCGCCGCCTTGAACTCCGGCGCATTGGGATCGCCGACATGTGCGAGCGCCGTGAGTTCGCCGTTGGTCATCTCGAACAGGCCGGTCTCGGCCGTGGCGAGTTCGGCCGAGTAGAGACCCGGTTGGCGCTCGGTCAGCTTCACGTCCTGCTTCTGGCCCGAGGGCGAAACGAGGGAAACGGGGCCGGGGTCGCCGTCGATCGTCTGGCGGGTAATTTCAAGCGTCCGGCCTCTGGCGCGCGCGGTCAGCGCTTCTTCCTCGAGCGAGGGTTCCTGCATCAGCCAGTGGGCGGTGCGGCGATAGAGCGAGACGTGGGGACCGCCACCTTCGAAGCCGCGCGCCCAGAGCCAGCCCTGGTCTGAGAGCAGCATGGCGACGCGGCCCTTGCCCACGCGGTTGAGCACCAGCAGCGGCTTGCCGTCGGCGGCTTCCATCACCGTATTGCCCTGCGGCCTGTCGACATCGACCGTACGGAACCAGCGGCCCCAGTGCGGCGGTTCGCTATCAGAGCCTTCGAGACCGCGGGTGACCGGGTGCTTCTTGCCTTCCTCCGACAGGCGGGGGAAGAACGCCTTCTCGTTCATCACGCCCGTGGGCGCGGCCGGAAGCACGGCAGAAAGCGGCGTTGCGGCGATCGAGTCGTCGCCGGCATGTTCCGGCCCGGCCGCAATCAGAAGCGCTCCGCCATTCTCCACATACTGCGCGATGTTGTCGTAGTAGAGGATCGGCAAGAGGCCGCGATGCTGGTAGCGATCGAGGATGATCAGGTCGAACTCGTTGATCTTGTCGACGAACAGTTCGCGGGTCGGGAAGGCGATCAGCGACAGTTCGTTGATCGGGGTGCCGTCCTGCTTTTCCTGCGGCCGCAGAATGGTGAAGTGCACCAGATCGACCGCCGCGTCGGACTTCAAGAGGTTGCGCCAGGCACGTTCACCGGCATGCGGTTCGCCGGAGACGAGCAGCACGCGCAGATTTTCGCGAATGCCGTCGAGCACGTGGACCGCGCGGTTGTTGGTCGTGGTCACTTCGCCGGGTACGGCGTCCACCGCAAATTCGAGCACGTTGTTGCCGCCGCGCGGCACCTTGAAGCTGAAGGGAACGTCGGTGCCCGGCTCGGCCCGTTCCCGGGCGATCTCGTTGCCGTTGAGGCGGATACTGACTTCGGCGGTCCCGCCAGGGGCGGCACCGTCGTCGACAACCCGGAAGGAGAGCTTCTGCTCTTCACCGACGATGCCGAAGCGTGGCGGGTTGATGAGCTCGACGCGCCGGTCGAACTCATCAGGCTTGCCGGTGATCAGGCCATGGATCGGGGCGTCGAAGCCGAGCTTGCGGCTGACATCCGGCACGTCATGGATCTGGCCATCGGTCACGAAAATGGCGCCGCCGATGCGCGCGGGTGGGACGTCTGCGAGTGATGTCGCAAGCGTGGAGAAGAGATTGGTTGCCGGCGACACGCTCGCCGGATCCGACTTGGCCTCGACGATGCGGGGCTCGATCAGCGGTATCGCCGCCAGTCGCGCCTTCAAGCCCTCGACCGCACGATCGGTCTGCGCGGTGCGGTCGCCATTCTGCTGGCTCTGGCTGCGGTCGACGACAATCGCGACGATCGTCGAGAGCGGGTCACGCAGTTCGACGAAGATGGAGGGGTTGGCGATCGCCAGGGCAAGTGCCGCCAAGGCGAGGGCGCGCAGCCAGGCGCCGCGTACCTTTCGCCACAGGCCAAAGCCGATGAACAGGGCCGCGACGACCAGCAGCGGCACGAAGAACATCAGCGGAAGCAGCGGAGCAAAACCATAAGTCATCGATCAGCCCTCACTGCCCAAGCCTTTGGAGGAGGTCCGGCACATGCACCTGATCGGACTTGTAGTTGCCGGTCAGCATATACATCATGATGTTGACGCCCGCCCGAAAGGCATATTCGCGCTGCGTTTCGTCCGGCGGCACCGTCGGCAGAAGCGGTGCGCCGTTGGCGTCGACGGCCCAGGCGCCGGCGAAGTCGTTGCCGGTGATCATGATCGGCGTGACGCCATCGCCGCCGCGCACCGGCCGGTTGCTCTGTTCCTGCGCGTCATTGGGGGCGGCTTCCACCCACAACTGGCTCTCGGTGTAGCGGCCGGGAAAATTCGAAAGCAGGTAGAAGGCCTTGGTCAGGACGTGGTCCGCGGGCACAGGTTCCAGCGGCGGAATGTCGAGGCCATTCAGCATTTCCTGCAGGCGCTGCACATTGGGGCTGTCGCCGGCGGCCGAAGGCGTCAGCGACGAGAACTGGTCGCGCGTATCGAAGAGCACGGTCCCGCCGTTGCGCATATAGGCGTCTATCCGGCTCATCACCCGGCTGCTCGGCATCGGCGCCGTGGCAGAAACCGGCCAATAGATGATCGGATAGAACGCCAGTTCGTCCTGTTCCAGATCGACGCCGACCGGCGCGCCCGGTTCCAGGGCAGTGCGATAGGTCAGGTAGTTGCTGAGGCCAAGAAGGCCCTGCTCGGACAAGCGGTCGACCTCGGCCTCGCCGGTGATGACATAGGCGAGGTGGGTTGTGTCGAGCCGTTGCAATGTCTGCTCGTCGCTCGGCTGGCTGTCCTGCGCGTGAGCAACCGTTGGGGCGAGCGCCGCGAAGCCAAGTGTCGCAAGGCCGAGGGTGGCCAGAACGGTTGCCGCGGCGGCACCACGGCTTCCGCGACCGCGCAACCCGGTGAGGCCGCCTGCCATGTAGAGCACGATCAGTGTGTCGATCAGGAAAAGCATCAGCGCAAGCCCGAAGAGGTAGGGGCGGATCGAGAATGGGCCCACACCTTCCAGTCCTTCTGCGCGCTCGCTGACGAGATTGCCTCTGATCGGAGCAATACTGCCGCCGTCCGGAAGCAGGTTGTTGGCAACGAAACCCTCCTCCGAGCCGTAGAGGCCGGGCGGTGTGTCAGCCGACACGGTCGGCGGAACTCCGGGGGCGATTTCGAGCGGACGGGCGCTGCCGGTTTCCGTGGTCAGTTCGCCTCGGGCGTTCAACAGTCGATAGGGCGGCAGGGTCTGCGCCTTGCTCGTCTGGTCGCCGGCAACGCCGCCGGCGCGCGAAAGCTGAATGGACCGACGCAGCATGTCGACGAAGGAGCCCGAGATCGGCAGGTTCGACCAGTTCGGATCGGCGCTCACGTGGAAGAGCACGATGCGGCCACGCCCGCGTTCGGCCGTCGTGACCAAAGGCGTGCCATCGGCGAGATTTGCCCAGGTCCGTTCCGCGAGGTCCGGTGTCGGCTGCGCCAGAACCTGGCGCTTGACGAGGACGTCGCGCGGATGTTCGAGGCCGGCAAAGGGGCTGGACGACGGATAGTCGGCGAGCGGCTGCGGCTCCGACCAGGAGAGTGCGCCGTCGAGGGACCGTTCGCCCTGCCTCAGCACGACCGGGACGAGCGGGTCGTCCGCAGGGGCGCCGGCCAGCCGAGGGCCGGCGAAGCGAACGAGCATGCCGCCATTTTCCAGCCAGCGCGTCACCACAGGATAGCTTTCGTCCGGCAGCCGGCCGACGTCGGCCATCACCAGGATCGACGGATTTTGCGCGAGAAGCTCGGCAATCGCCTTGCCGATCGCTTCCTCTCTGGGTTCGATCAGGTCGGCATGCGGTTCGAGTGCCCGCTTGATGTAATAGAGCGGCGAAAGCAGCGGCTGCGACTGATGAACTTCGCCACTAAGGAGCGCCACGCGACGGCGGCGGTTGCCGTCATCGAGCAGATGGATGCCACCGGCCGTCGCCTGTCCCTCGATCGTCAGACGCGCGAAGTCGTTGCGCAACTCGAAGGGTGCTTTCAGGAGAGCATTTGCCGTCGTGGCGCCAGCGCCGAAGTGAAGTTCACCTTCGGCAATGGCGGTGCCGTGCGCGTCGCGGGCAAAGACGTAGTAGGCGCGCGGCTCGCCGATCGGCAGCCGCGACACGGTGACCCGCATGCCCTCGTTTTCATTGGTTGCGGATGTCAGTGCGATGGCGCTTTCCGCATTGCCCTCGATCCGGCGGACATTCGCAGCACCGATCTCCGCGACCTGGCGCATCGTCTGGCCGTCGCCGGCCTCGATCCCGTCGCTGAGGAAGGCGAGCGTTCCCGGCGGCGAGCCCGAGAGGGCGGCTTTCATGGCGGCGAGCGCGCGATCGCGCACGGCGGGAAGGGGCTGCGGCTGTGCCGCCGCGAGACGGTCTCGTGCAGTGGTGGCGGAGGCCGGCGTCGCATCGTGCTGGCGGTCGGTCGTAAAGACGATCGAGACCGGCAAATCCTTCGCTTCCGCATCGTCGATGAGCGCATTGGCAGCCTCGACCCGCCGATCCCAGTCGGAGACGGTCGCCCAGCTGTTGTCGATGACGAGCGCGAGCGGGCCGGCGGACGAAAGCGTGTTCTGGCGCGGATTGAACACCGGATCGGCGATCGCCAGTATCACGGCGGCCGCCAGCAGCATGCGCAGCAGCGTCAGCCACCAGGGGCTTTGTGCCGGGGTTTCCTCGCGCTTCATCACGGACGCCAGGATGCGCAGCGGCGGGAAGACTTCGGCCGCGGGCCTTGGCGGCGTCATGCGCAGCAGCCACCAGATCACCGGCAGGGCAACCAGGGCGGCCAGGATGGCGGGGTTGGTGAAGAGGAGGGGCAGGCTGCTCATAGCTGGCCCCCATGCGTCGCGCGTCCCGGCATGCCGGAGAGATAGGTGTGCACGGCGACGAGCGC
Organism: Ensifer sp. SSB1; assembly: GCF_016652895.1. NCBI lineage: Bacteria > Pseudomonadati > Pseudomonadota > Alphaproteobacteria > Hyphomicrobiales > Rhizobiaceae > Ensifer > Ensifer sp. SSB1. The sequence goes on along the minus strand of NZ_JAEPRP010000177.1, from coordinate 2,757 downwards.
TTCGGAGGCGGGCCGGTCGGTCCTGTGCGGCGTGAAGGTCCAGCCGAGATGGCGGAGCGTCACGCCCAGGCTGTCGCGGCGGCTGACATAGGCGCGCTGATAGTCTTCACGCAGCACCTCGGCGCGGCCAGCCGTCAGCTTCTCACCGGTCTCCGGGTCGGTGAACTCGGTGCGGCCGCTATAGGGGAACACCTCTTCTGCTGGGTCCGCGATCTCGACCACATGGCCGCGCAGGCCGCGCTTGGCCAGCGGACCCAGGCGATCCATGATCTTTTCCGCCGGATCGAGAAAGTCGCCGATCAGCACCAGATCGCTGGCGCTGCGGATCATGCCGGTCTCTGGAAGGCCTTCCGCCAGCGGGCTCAGCATGATTGCGGTTGCCAGCCGTTCGGCGGCGTTGCGAGCCGATATCGGCTCCATGATGCCGGGGCAGCCGATGCGTTCGCCGGAACGGGCGAGAATCTCGGCGAGCGCCAGCATCAGCACGAGCGCACGGCTTTCCTTGGAGACGGCGCCGAGTTTCGATTTGTACATCATCGACGGGGAGAGATCCGCCCATAGCCAGATCGTGTGCGCGGCCTCCCATTCGCGGTCGCGGACATAGGTATGGTCGTCGCGGGCGGAGCGCCGCCAGTCGATGCGCGACATGCTTTCGCCGTCGCTATAGGGCCGAAACTGCCAGAAGTTCTCGCCGATGCCGCGCTTGCGCCGGCCGTGCCAGCCGGAGATCACGGTGTTGGCGATCCGGCGCGCCTCGACCAGGCAATCGGGAACGAGCATGGCGCGCTGCTGCGCACGTGAAAGCACTTCACTGGCGGGAGTACGCGAGACTATGTGCCCGACGGTGGCCATGCTTAGCCTCTGGCCTGTTTCACCAGGTCGGCGATGACGTCGCGCACGGTCATGCCTTCGGCACGGGCGGCGAAGGTGAGCGCCATACGGTGCTGAAGAACGGGCTCGGCAAGGGCCAGGATGTCGTCGATCGATGGTGCCAGGCGGCCGTCATAAAGCGCACGGGCGCGGGCGCAGAGCATCAGCGCCTGGCCGGCGCGGGGGCCCGGACCCCAGGCGACATTCTTGTCGGTGGCGGCGTTGCCATTGCCGGGGCGGGCGGAGCGCACCAGCGCCAGGATCGCATCGACCACCTTTTCGCCAACCGGCATCTGGCGGATGAGGCCCTGGATCTGCTGAAGGCGGGCGGCATCGATCACGGGATGGGCGGTCGCTTCGCCGACGCCGGTGGTTTCGAGCAGGATCTGCCGTTCGGCGGCGAGATCGGGATAGCCGACGTCGACCTGAATCAGGAAGCGGTCGAGCTGCGCCTCGGGCAGGGGATAGGTACCTTCCTGCTCCAGCGGGTTCTGGGTGGCGAGCACATGGAAGGGCTGCGGCAGGTCCTTGCGCGCTCCGGCCACGGTGATGTGATACTCCTGCATCGCCTGCAGCAGCGCCGATTGCGTGCGCGGCGAGGCGCGGTTGATTTCGTCGGCCATCAGCAATTGCGTGAAGATCGGGCCGGGAATGAAGCGGAACGAGCGATGGCCGGCCGCATCCTGGTCCATGACTTCCGAGCCGAGGATGTCCGACGGCATCAGGTCGGGCGTGAACTGCACGCGGCTCGAATTGAGCCCGAGCACGGTGCCGAGCGTGGCGACGAGCTTCGTCTTGGCAAGGCCTGGAACGCCGACGAGCAGGGCATGGCCGCCGGAGAGGACGGCGAGCAGGGTCTGCTCGACTACGCTTTCCTGGCCGAAGATGACCTTTCCGACTTCCGCACGCACCCGGGCGATTTCCGCGAGCGCGCTTTCCGCCGCAGCGACAATCGCCTTCTCGTCGATCGCGTCGGTCGCGCCCTTCATCACAGTCATGGTCGTACTCCCCGGTCGCCCGTTGTTAAACCGAATCGCCCTATACCGGGATTTCAGTCGCCAAATTCCAATTTAGACCCTGCCGGACGGCTGACAAGTCGGCGCCGACGCACTATCTCGTGAGATATCAAAGGTCTCGATGCAAAATCGAGGTCAAACGGGACGGAACAATGGCAGAAGCCGAAATTCAGCAAACCGGCGATGCCGCCGGACTGGCGGCATTGATTGCCCGTGCCGCCGGGCAGACCGGAGAAAAGGCGCGCGGCCTGCCGCCGGTGGATCGTTGGAATCCGCCGTTCTGCGGCGACATCGACATGGAGATCCGCGCCGACGGAACCTGGTTCTATCTGGGCACACCGATCGGTCGGCAGCCCTTGGTCAGGCTGTTTTCCACCGTTTTGCGCAAGGACGAGGACGGGCGCACCTATCTCGTTACTCCTGTGGAAAAAGTCGGTATCCGCATCGTCGATGCGCCCTTCGTCGCAGTCGAGATGAGCGTGACCGAACGGGAGAAGGGCCAGATCCTGACCTTCCGCACCAATGTCGGCGATGTGGTCGAAGCCGGGCCGGATCATCCGTTGCGTTTTGTCGTCCACGGCGAGAACCGCGAGCTGAAGCCTTACCTGCATGTGCGCGGGCGCCTGGAGGCGCTGGTGTCGCGGCCGGTCATGTATGACATCGTCGAACTTGGAGAGACCGTTGTCGTCGACGGCATCGAAATGTTCTGCGTGCGCTCGGGCGGCGCCGTCTTCCCGATCATGCCGGCGGCCGAGCTGGAAGCGCTGTCGCGATGAACCGGCATCTCTTCTCTGCTGACGAGTTTCGTCGACGCGCGCTGACCCAGATGGGCGGACCGATCGAGACCTCCTGGCGCGACCATGGCGACTTC
>NZ_JAEPRP010000176.1:0-15241 GCF_016652895.1 Ensifer sp. SSB1 | reverse complement strand
ACGAGGAGGGAACCCTGCCTGCTTCGGACACTTTCGCAGATCTTGCCGAGCGCGGCATCCACCGTTTCGACCGCAACAATGGCCGCTTCCAGGCTTCCGGTGTGGCCGACCATGTCGGGATTGGCGTAGTTGACGACGACCAGATCATGCTCGCCGCCGCCGCCTTGAGCGCCTGTTCGACGGAGGCGGCGGGGATGCCCTTGCCCTCGACGATCGCGGCATAGGCTGCCGCAACGCGATCCCAGCGATTATCGCGATCCATGGCATAGAAACGTCCGCATGGCGGTCGGGGTTCGCCGAACGCGCAGTACGCTCCCGCACCGACGCCGCGGTAGCAATTTGTTCTTGGGACCGCACGCACTGGCAGGGATTGTCGAGCACGGCATGCCATATATGATGCTCAGCGGTGCCTTTCCCCTTTATGCACTATGCTAATCGCCAAATCACAAATAAAAATGCCATCAGCGTTCGCGTTGTTCCTTATGTCGATACCTACGGGTGACGTACGGAAAATGAAAATGAGCATTGCCAGGAGGCTCCAATCAATAAGGTCACCTTGCGGGACAAGCTGATCCCAATACTCGCGATCGGATCTCATCACACCAAGTCTGTATGAATAGCCCCTAATCATACGCACTAGGGCTTCATACTGTTCGCCATGCCTACCAAAGACTATCCGGCCCTCTTCACTCTCCACAACGGCAGTCCGGATGCCCCCCATTGGTAAAATTTCCTGGTTCAGAGACTGCCGTTGATCGCCGCCGTGCCGATCGCAGGCCCAAGCTGCAAGCAGCACTCGTGTGATCTCTACTATGTACGGTGTCGCTTCTCCGTCAAAGGATAGGCTCACCGCCTCTTCATCCCCATTCCCTAAAATCCGGGCTCCGTACTGGCTGAAGTTGACGGTTGTCTTGCCAGTGATCGATCCAATGGTTGCAGCAGCGCCTTCTGCATTGAGGTCATAGGTTTGCCAGTCGCAATGTCGTTTTGCATTTAACCGGGTTCATCCTCAATTTCTGTGATTCAGTGGCAGCATTTATCACGCGATGGCAGGAATGAGCCGATCAAGGCTCTTCTTGGCGTCGCCGTAGAACATCCGGGTGTTTTCCTTGTAGAAGAGCGGGTTCTCAATACCGGAGTAGCCGGTCCCTTGCCCCCGCTTGGAAACAAACACCTGTTTGGCCTTCCAGACTTCGAGGACTGGCATTCCAGCGATTGGTGAGTTGGGATCCTCCTGAGCCGCCGGATTGACGATGTCGTTGGAGCCGATGACGATGACGACGTCGGTCTCATGGAAGTCCTCGTTGATCTCCTCCATTTCCAGCACGATGTCGTATGGCACCTTGGCTTCCGCCAGCAGCACGTTCATGTGGCCTGGGAGACGGCCGGCAACGGGGTGGATGGCGAAGCGCACGGTCTTCCCCGCCGCGCGGAGCTTGCGAGTAAGCTCGGAAACGGAGGCCTGCGCCTGCGCCACCGCCATGCCATACCCCGGCACGATGATGACGCTTTCCGCATCGTTTAGTGCCGCCGCAACCCCCTCGGAATCGATTGCGATCTGCTTGCCAGTGATCTCCATGGCCGGTCCCATCGTCACTCCGAAGCCGCCGAGAATGACGGAAGCGAAGGAGCGGTTCATAGCCTTGCACATGATATACGACAGGATCGCGCCCGACGAACCCACCAGCGCGCCGGTGACGATCAGGAGATCATTTCCGAGCGTGAAGCCGATGGCGGCGGCCGCCCAGCCGGAGTAGCTGTTCAGCATAGAGACGACGACCGGCATGTCGGCGCCGCCGATACCCATGATAAGATGGTAGCCGATGAAGAAGGCGGCAAGCGTCATCACCACGAGTGTCCAGGCGCCGGCGCCGTTGACATACATCAGTAGTAGGAGCAGCGAAAGGATCGCGGCAGCGGCATTGAGAAGGTGTCCACCGGGCAGCTTTCTTGCCTTGCCGTCGACCCTGCCCGCGAGCTTGCCGAAGGCAATGACCGAGCCCGTGAAGGTAACCGCGCCGATGAACACGCCGAGGAACACCTCGACCTTCATGATGGCGAGTTCGACCGGTGTCTTGTGGGCGAGAACTGCAGCAAAGCCAGAGAGCGATGACCGCGCGACCTCGTCCATCGTCGCGATCTGGCCAGCCTCGGTATGGGCGTTGAAGCCGATGAAGACGGCGGCAAGACCGACGAAGGAATGGAGCGCCGCGACAAGCTGCGGCATCTCCGTCATTTGCACCCGCGAGGCGACGTAAGCGCCCAGGACCGAGCCGCCGGCGATCGTCAGTAGAATGACGAGCCAGTTACCGACGGTTCGGTCGATCAGCGGGCCGAAGACCGTGGCTATCACGGCTAGCGCCATCCCGATGATACCGTACCAGACGGCGCGCTTGGCGCTTTCCTGACCTGAAAGCCCGCCGAGTGAGAGGATGAAGAGAACTGCTGCCGCGACATAGGCGGCCGAAACGATGCCAATGGACATGTATGATCCCCCGATCACGACTTCTGGAACATAGCAAGCATGCGGCGCGTCACGAGAAAGCCGCCGACGATGTTGATCGTGGCAATCAGCACTGAAAACGCCGCCAGCGTCGTGACTAGCCAGTGGCCCGAGCCGATCTGTAGTAGCGCACCGAGAATGACGATGCCGGAGACCGCATTGGTCACAGCCATCAGCGGCGTGTGCAGCGAATGCGAGACGTTCCAGATCACCTGGAAGCCGACGAAGCACGCCAGCACGAAGACCACGAAATGACTCATGAAGCTTGCCGGCGCGAAAGCGCCGGTCAAAAGTAGCACCGCCGTACCTGTCAGCAGCAGGAGGCCCTGGCTTTTTGTCTGAGCCTTGAAGGCCGAGGCTTCCGCCGCTCGCTTCTCCTCGGGCGTCAGTTCCCTCACCTTCTCTTGCGCCTTCTGTGCCGCGATCGCTTTGATCTTTGGCGGCGGTGGCGGATAGGTTATGGCGCACCCATAAACGACGGTCGCACCCCGGATGACGTCGTCTTCCATGTTGTGAAGGACGACGCCGTCCTTGGCGGGCGTGAGATCGCTCATCATGTGACGGATGTTGGTCGCATAGAGCGCCGAGGCCTGAGCCGCCATGCGGCTTGGGAAATCGGTATAGCCGACGATCGTCACGGCATTCTCCGCGACAACCTTTTGGTCCGGCACGGTGAGATCACAATTGCCGCCCCGCTCGGCGGCAAGGTCGACCACGACGGAGCCCGGCTTCATGGCTGCGACCATATCGGCGAGCCATAGCTTTGGCGCATCGCGGCCGGGGATGAGGGCCGTGGTGATAACGATATCGACCTCCGGCGCCAGTTCCCGGAACTTCTGAAGCTGCTTCGCAAGGAATTCCGGCGAGGACGGAGCGGCATAGCCACCGGTCGCGGCGCCGTCCTGCTGCTGATCCGCGAAATCGAGATAGACGAACTGCGCGCCCATGCTTTCAATCTGTTCCGCGACTTCAGGGCGCACGTCGAAGGCATAGGTGATGGCGCCGAGCGCAGTTGCCGTACCGATGGCGGCAAGGCCGGCGACACCAGCGCCGATGACCAGCACTTTGGCCGGCGGCACCTTGCCGGCGGCCGTTACCTGCCCGGTGAAAAAGCGGCCGAAATTGCTGCCCGCCTCGATCACCGCGCGATAGCCGGCGATGTTGGCCATCGACGACAACGCGTCCATCTTCTGCGCCCGCGAGATGCGCGGCACCATGTCCATGGCGATGAGGGTGGCACCGGTCGCGCGGACCTGCTCCAGTAGCGCCTCGTTCTGGCCAGGATAGAAGAACGAGATCAGCGTCTGGCCGGGTCGCATCCGTTCGACTTCGCCGGCCTCCGGCGGCCGCACCTTTGCGATCACATCCGCCGTCTCGTAAACGGCCTCGGCGCTTTGGAGCACTGTCACGCCCGCGGCTCGATAAAGATCGTCGGAGAAGCCTGACTTCTGGCCCGCGCCTGCCTCGATGTAGCATGCGTGGCCCAGTTTTAGGAGCTGTCCGGCGCTTTCTGGCGTCATCGCAACGCGCGCTTCGCCCAACGATGCTTCTCGTGGGGTCCCTATTTTCATGGAATCGATTTCCTGAGGTTGTTCATGGCCTGGCGCTCCGCACTGGAAGCGCAGGGCGCATAGGTTGACGGGCGATCAGCTTCTGAAGGACGGCCGCTACCGGACAAAAATCGCACGAAAGTCGTTGACGTTCGTGCCGGTAGGTCCTGTCGAAAAGAGATCGCCAAGAGCATTGAACACGGTCCAACTGTCGTTGTTGGCAAGGGCGCTCTTTGGATCGAGATCGAGATCGCGCATGCGGGAAAGGGTGCTTTCATCAATGAAGGCACCCGCGCTCTCTTCGGTCCCGTCGATACCATCGGTATCGGCAGAAAACGCCTCGACACCTGGGAGTTCCTCGAGTTCAAGCGCAAGCGAAAGGAGGAACTCGGTATTCCTGCCGCCCCGACCGGAGCCTTTCATGGTGACGGTGGTTTCGCCACCCGACAGAAGCATAACCGGGCGCGCGTATGGGCGGTTCCGCGTCTTGATCTGCCGGACAAGGCCGGCCTGGGCGGTGGCAACCATGCGCGCTTCGCCTTCGATGGCGTCCGACAGAATGGAGGTCGCAAGCCCCTGTTTTCTGCTGATCGCCGCAGCAGCTTCCAGGGATTTCCTCGCTGAGGCGATCATATGATACTCATTTCGTGCAAAGCGCTGGTCCGAGGGCCTTGGGGCGGCACAGTCCGGTTTGTCCAAATAGGCAAGGACGTTCGCGGGCAGTTGCATCTTGTAGTCGGAGATGGCCTTGAGCGCCGCGTCTTTGTCGGCTTCGTCCGGAAGTGTCGGGCCGGAGGCAACGGCAGGGAGGGCGTCACCGGGAATGTCGGAGACCACGAGGGTGACAACCTTTGCCGGCCAGGCAGCCAAAGCCAATCTCCCACCCTTGATCAGAGATACTTGCTTGCGCACGGCGTTCATCGCCGAGATTGGCGCTCCTGACGCAAGAAGCGCCTTGTTGAGCGCGATCTCATCTTCGAGGCTAACGCCCGGAGGTGGTGCGGGCAGAAGCGCGGAGCCTCCCCCGGTGACGAGGGCGATGACCAGGTCATCTTCTCCAAGATCCCGCACACAGTCCAAGATATCACGCGACGCCTTTAGGCCGTTTGCATCTGGGACGGGATGGCCCGCTTCACGAACATCGATGTAGCGGCAAGGCACGGCGAAGCCGTACCGGGTGACGACGATACCGGAAAGAATTCCATCCCACTGTTCCTCGAGTGCCGCGGCTAACTGCGAAACGCCTTTTCCTGCGCCCACCACCACGGTGCGTCCCTTGGGACGCGGTGGCAAATAGGGCGCCACCGCGAGATAAGGATCGGCTGCCGCAACCGCCGCGTTGAAGAGCGAGCTGAACAAAAGCTTGGACTCGTTCATCTCTACTCCAGAAACTCGGCGACAGCCTTGCCGCATTCTTCGGTGGATGCTTTGCCGCCTAGATCGCGTGTGCGCAGGCTTTCCTCGGAGAGCGTCCGTTCGATAGCCTTCATAACTCCGGACGCTGCTTTCTCGTGGCCGAGATGATCCAGCATCATCGCAGCAGACCATATCTGGCCTATCGGGTTTGCCACTCCCTTGCCCGCGATGTCAGGCGCAGATCCGTGGACCGGCTCGAACAAGGACGGGAACTTCCGTTCCGGGTTGATGTTGCCGGAAGGAGCAATTCCAATCGTTCCCGTGCAGGCGGGCCCGAGATCGGAGAGGATGTCGCCGAACAGATTCGAAGCGACGACCACGTCGAACCAGTCGGGATGCTGCACGAAATGCGCGGTCAGGATGTCGATGTGATATTTGTCCCAGTGTACGTCATCGAACTCCTTCGCGATCGCTTCCACCCGTTCATCCCAGTACGGCATGGTAATGGAGATGCCGTTGGACTTTGTCGCCGAGGTCAGATGCTTCTTTCGCTTGGCCGCCAAGTCGAAGGCGAAACGCAATATGCGGTCGACGCCGACACGGGTCATCACGGTTTCCTGCACCACGACTTCGCGGTCCGAACCGGGGAAGATCTTGCCGCCGATCGACGAATACTCACCTTCCGTGTTTTCCCGTACAACATAGAAATCGATATCTCCGGGATTCCTGTCGCGCAAAGGCGACGTCACCCCCGGCATCAGCCTTACGGGACGAAGGCTGACGTACTGGTCGAATTCTCGCCGGAACTGGATGAGCGAGCCCCAAAGGGAGACGTGGTCCGGAACGGTCGCCGGCCAGCCGACGGCGCCAAAAAAGATGGCGTCATGGTTGCCAATCTGTTCCTTCCAATCCTCGGGCATCATTCTTCCATGCTTTAGGTAGTAGTCGCACGACGAGAAGTCGAAGCTGTCGAACCGTAGGTCAATATCGTATAGCGACGCCGCCCTCTCCAACACGCGGAGTCCTTCCGGGACGACTTCTTTGCCGATGCCGTCTCCGGCGACAACGGCTATGCGGCGGTGGTTTGAAACTCTCTGGTCCATTGGCGTCAATTCCTGATTTTGAAAGATCACTAGGCGGCTGCTACGAGATCAAACGGAACGCCCGCAGCCGCTCCGATTTTGCGAAGCTCGGCGATCGTGCTCGCGGGAAGCGGAATGCCGCCCTTTCTGCGCTCGACCTCGCAGGCGCCCGCTCTTTCGCCTGGATATCTGCTCCCCTCTCCGGTCGCCGACAGGTACGTATCAAGCCAGCCACGGACATGACCGTCGAACGTCTCGCGACCAACCAGCCGATCCGGATTGAGCATCAGCAGAAACGCGCTCACATTGCCCGCACTGCTGGTCGCACCATGCTTGGTCGCGCTCGTCGCGGTGAGCGAGCCAGTGAGACTGCCGGCGAGGACCTGCACCAGCATCGCCAGACCGACGCCCTTATGACCGGCGATCGGAGCCATGGCGCCTTTGAGTGCTTCCGATGGATCTGTAGTGGGGCGGCCGTCGGGACCTATTGCCCAACCTTCAGGAATTGCCTCTCTGCCATCGGCGATCGCCTGGAGTACATTCCCGCGGGCGACCACGCTGGTAGCCATGTCGAAGACAAGAGGCGCCTTGCCGGCTACCGGAAATGCAAATGCGATGGGATTGTTCCCGATGGCCGGGCCCCTCGAACCTTCGAGCGCCATCAATGGCGGCGTTTCCTGGCATAGAATTGCCACCATTCCGGCCTCCGCGGCCTCAAGTACAAACTGTCCGATCGCGGCCAAGTGGCCGCTCTCACGGATCATGCACAGCGTCACGCTGCGCGACTGCGCCAGCTCGATCGTTTGCCTGATCGCCTGCGTGGCAACGAATTGACCCAGGCCGCCATCGCCGTCGAAGCGGAGGACGTCGTCCTCGACGCTGAACGAAGGCTTTGCTTGCGCGTTCACCTCGCCGCTCTTTATCTTCTGTACATAGCCGGCCACCCGGCTCACCCCATGAGTGTCGATGCCGCGCAGGTTGGTTCGGACAAGCACTTTGGCCGCCATCTCCGCCTGCTCGCCGATGACGTTGTTAGCCCTAAAAACGGCCTCGACCCATCGTTCCAGCTCTTGGTAGGAATAGTGTTCATTCGAACTTTGCATCGCTGTCCTCATCGTTACCAAACCCGTATACGCTCTCGGGTTGCGGCCAACGCTCGCTCACAGCCCCTCGAATGTCCATTGAAGTCTCGGAATACCGACATGCGGAAACCGCATACTCCGAGGCTAAACCGAATCTCGGATCGCGCATCTTTTTATCTTTTAATACAGACTCTTAAATCCATTTGAAGTACAGCTATTTACAAAATGGCATGCGCAAATGCGAAACTCGCATTGGACATTCCTGCCGTCCCACCGGATGATCCGGGCCAGGTTAATCTGGGAGGAACTGATGAAACTTAAGGCTATCACGTCACTCGTGGTCGGCGGCTGCATTATGCTCGCCGCAACAAATTCCTATGCGAACGACGACAACGCAGTCACTATCGTTCTAGGCGAAGCTCCACAGGTCATCGAACCGTGTGAATCTGCAATCTATGGCGTCGGCATCATTCTGAAGCAAAACGTCACGGAAACTCTGACCGAGCTTGACCCGCAAAGCGGAGTACCGGTGCCACGGCTGGCGACAAGCTGGAAGCAGTTGAACAAGAACACCTGGCAGTTCAAGTTGCGGGAAGGCGTTAAATTTCACGACGGCACGCCGTTCAATGCGCAATCCGTCGTCTACTCATTAGAGCGGATGATGGACCCTGGCCTGAAATGCATGACCCGGAACAAGTTCTTTACGCCCGGAACCTTCGCCGCCAAGGCAGTCGATGACCTGACTGTCGACATCAGCGCCGATCCGGGACAGCAGATCTTACCCTCACTGTTGTCGACGCTGGTGATCGTCTCGCATTCGACGCCGAAAGGACAAGCCACGCCCAAACCTGTAGGAACGGGGCCATATGCATTCGAGAGCTGGCGGCAGGGGGAAAGCGTCGTTCTCAAGCGTTTTGATGGCTACTGGGGCGCAAAGCCAGTCGTGGAGAAGGCTACTTTTCTCTCTCGCAACGAGTCGGCGGTGCAGGCGGCAATGGTGACGACCGGAGAGGCCGACATTGCGCCGAGCATTGCTGTCCAGGATGCGACTAATCCCGAGACCGACTTCTCGTATCCCAACTCGGAGACGTCTCGTATCCGGATTGGCCAGGACAAGCCCCCGCTGAGTGACGTGCGCGTTAGAAAGGCCCTCAATCTCGCGATTGACCGAAATGCCTTTGTGGGAACGATCCTCAGCAAGGACGTGCAGCCCGCGTCTCAGTTGGTTGTCCCGACAACCCTCGGCTACGACGGTACGATCAAGCCGTGGGCCTACGATCCCGAGCAGGCGAAGAAGTTGATTGCCGAAGCCAAGGCGAGCGGCGTGCCGGTCGATGCGGAGATCCGCCTGATTGGGCGACAGAACCTCTTTCCCAACGTGAACGAGGTCTTGGAAGCCATGACGCAAATGTGGGAAGCGGTCGGTCTGAAGGTCAAACTCGAGATGGTGGAGCGCGGCCAGGCTCTGCAGCTCGGCACCAAGCCATACGCGGCTGATCGTCGGCCGACCTTGATCACCGATCAGCACAACAACAACATGGGCGACGCCTCGTTCACCGTTGTCTACAAGTATTCCACTTCCGGCCCACAATCGGACACCTCGGATCCCGCCCTTGATGCATTGATCGCAAAAGCGGCGGCGAGCTCCGGTGACGAGCGGAAGGCACTATTCCAGAAGTCCTTCCAGACGATCGCGAGTGAAATTGTCCCCGACGTCATGCTCTTCCACATGGTTGGCTACGCGCGTGTCAATCCACGGGTTCACTTCAAGCCATCGATCGCGACGAACAGCGAGTTGCAACTGGCAACGATATCCTTCGCGGATTGACCTTGTTCGGCTCGCGATGATGGGCGAGCCGATAACACAACATCTAAGAAAGCTACGTCGATGTTAAAGGCTACAGGACGACGCGCGCTGCATGGCGCCGGGTCGCTGATCGGACTCGTGATCCTCGTGTTTTTTCTCGCCCGACTGACGGGCGATCCAAGCGCCCTCTATCTTCCGATCGATGCAACTCAAGAGGCCAAGCACGAGTTCGCCATTCAGCACGGCCTCGACAAACCGGTCATCGAACAGTTCGTCGGATTTGTCTCGGGTCTCGTGCACCTGGATTTCGGGCAATCACTTCAACAGTCGCGCCCGGCTATGGAAGTAGTGCTCGAAGCGTTTCCAACGACGTTGCTTCTGGCGGTTTTCAGTATGACGATCGCCGTTGCGGCGGCGGTTGTCATCGGCTCGCTGGGAGCGTGGCGGCCAGGCGGCGTTTTCGATCGGATTGCGAACACCCTTGCATTGCTCGGATCGAGTACTCCAAATTTTTGGATCGCGATCGTCGGCGTCCTCGTCTTTGCCCTGTGGCTTCGGCTGTTGCCGACGTCGGGAACCGGCACGGTCGCCCATTGGGTGCTGCCCGTTGCCGTCCTCGCACTACGACCGCTGGGTCTGATCGCACAGGTCGTTCGCGGTGCAATGATCAGCGCGTTGTCCTCGGCCTATACCAAGACGGCTAAGGCCAAGGGCGCGGGGAATCGATCGATCATCTTCGTGCATGCGCTTCGCAACGCCATGTTGCCCGTCATCACCGTCGCAGGGGATCAGGCTGCTGGTATCCTGAACGGCGCGGTGATCGTCGAGACGGTGTTCGGGTTTCCCGGCGTTGGCCGCCTGTTGATCGACTCGATCACCTACCGGGACTTCAGTGTCCTTCAGGCGACGGTACTGACCACTGCGGTCGCCATTCTCGTCATGAACTCCTTGATCGATTTTGCATATGCGCTTCTCGATCCGCGCATTCGCACAAACTGAGGTCGCGATTATGAAAACCACGTCTGTCACTGGCACGTCCGTCGAAACGTCAGACGGCAGCCGCTGTCGGGACTATCTGCTGTTGCTGTGGAACGACAAGCTCGCCTTTCTATCGACGGTCTTCGTCACGTTCATTCTGATCTGCGCCTTCGTCGGCCCCTGGCTGTTCGCGAAAGAGGCGACATCGATGAACTTGATGTTGCGCAACGCTCCCCCCTTCCAGCTAAAGAACGGCTTCTGGCTTATTCTCGGCGGCGACACCCTGGGGCGAAGCGTCCTTGCACGCATTGCCGTGGCGAGTGCGAATACCTTGCTTGTGGCGGGACTCGCCGTGTCATTGTCGTTGGTGATTGGAACGGCACTGGGCCTCTCGGTGGGTCTAAGGTCGGGATGGGCCGGGACTATCACGCTCAGGTGTGCCGACATCCTGATGAGCTTTCCGTCGCTCCTCCTCGCCATGATCGCGCTTTACGTCTTCAAGCCGGGCATGACCAGCGTCGTGCTCGTGATGGCGCTTACCCGCCTTCCCGTTTACATCCGAACGGTCAGAGCCGAGACACTGGAAGTGAGAGAACGAATGTTCGTGCTTGCAGCTCGTACGATGGGAGCGTCGACGGGAAGGATCGTTTTCAAACATATCCTCCCTGTCGTCTTGCCGACGCTGCTGACCATCGCAACCCTGGAATTCGCGTTCGTAATGCTGACAGAAGCAAGCTTGAGTTTCCTGGGGCTTGGTATCCAGCCGCCGGAAGTGAGTTGGGGGCTGATGGTCGCGGAAGGACGTAACTATCTTCAGACCGCGTGGTGGATCGCGTTCTGGCCCGGCTTGGCAATCATGCTGACGACCACGTCCCTGAACCTACTCTCGAACTGGCTGCGGGTCGCCACCGATCCCAAGCAACGCTGGCGATTGGAAAAAAGGAGCGGCGCCAATGCTTGATAATGATCAGATACTCCGCATTGAGGATCTTTCGGTCGACTTCGACACAAAACACGGTCTGGTCCACGCCGTCCGCGGCGTTTCGTTCGAAATCGGCGCTGGCGAAACCCTTGCCGTGCTGGGCGAAAGCGGCTCCGGAAAAAGCGTAAGCGCTTCTACTATCCTCGATTTGATCGATATGCCGCCAGGCCGTATTGCTTCTGGCAGAATTCATTACCGAGGCCGTGACATACTCGCCATGAGCGCGGACGAGCGACGTTACCTCGCGGGGCGAAAGATCGCCATGGTCTTTCAGGATCCTCTCGCCGCGTTGAACCCCGTTTATACGGTTGGATGGCAAATCGAGGAAGTCTTCCGGCTGCACCCTTCCCTCGGTGTGGCGGACCCGCGTCAAGAAGCGATCCGACTTCTGTCCAGAGTGGGCATCCCTGAACCCGAGACACGCATCGATTACTATCCGCATCAATTTTCAGGCGGTCAGCGCCAACGCGTCGTCATCGCCATGGCAATCGCGGGAAGACCGGACCTGCTGATCGCCGACGAGCCTACGACTGCGCTGGACGTGACGATTCAGGCCGAAATACTCAAGCTGCTACGCTCCCTTCAGAAGGAGCAAGGCATGGCGCTCCTGATGATCACCCACGATCTAGGCGTGGTCGCCGACGTGGCCGACAGGGTGGTGGTGATGCAGAATGGCGTCATCGTGGAGAAGGGAGAACGGGATCAGATTCTCCACGACCCCAAACACCCCTACACGCGACATCTGCTGGACTCGGTACCGGGCCGACATGGTTTCGTGCCCGAGTCCGTGCCGGACTCCGCCCCCGCGCTTCTCTCGGTGGTTCACGCAAGCAAACGCTACGGCGGGTTCAAGGCGCTCGACGACGTCAGCATTACCCTCAAACAGGGCGAAACACTCGGAATCGTCGGAGAATCAGGGTCCGGAAAGTCGACGTTGATGCGTCTCATCCTGGAACTGGAGAAGCCGACCGAGGGGGTAATCGAGTTCGAAGGCAAGGCAATCGCTGGAATGGATCGTCGCGAGCGCGCGCGGCTGAATCGCGAGATCCAGGTCGTCTTCCAGGATCCGAGCGCCTCTCTCAATCCCTACATGACTATCGAGGAGATCATTTCAGAACCCTGGGCCATCCACCGGGACGCACTTCCCAAAAGCCAGTGGAAGGAGACGGTGGCAAAGCTTCTTGTCCAGGTCGGTCTGTCACCGCAGCACGCTCGTCGCTATCCTCACCAATTCTCCGGTGGTCAGCGGCAACGTATCGCGATCGCGCGCGCGATCGCGCTCAAGCCGAAGCTGTTGGTGTGCGACGAAGCCCTGTCCGCGCTGGACGTGTCCATCCAAGCGCAGGTTCTCCGACTTCTAAAAACGCTGCGGAGCGAACTCGGTCTATCGTTCGTTTTTGTCGCACATGACCTGCTGATCGTCCGCGATTTCTGCCACCGCGTGGCGGTGATGAAGTCGGGCTCGATCATCGAGCAGGGAGACACGCACGAGGTCTTTACCAAGCCCCAGCACGAATACACGAAGACCTTGCTTGAAGCGAACTCCTTCGCCCGGTTGCTGGAGCCGGTGGCCTGATCGGAGACCTCGCAATGCAGCTTTCCGCGGAACCTGCCCGATGCTATGACCCCTTCCTGATGGCAAGGAATGTCATGGTGGGAGGGAGCATGGAATTTGCTTGGTTGGAAGACTTCGTGGCCCTCGTAACGAGCGGTCAGTTCTCGAGCGCCGCGGAGAACCGCCATATCAGCCAATCAGGATTCAGCCGTCGAATAAAGAGCCTCGAGGACTGGGTAGGTACGCCGCTATTCGTTCGGGACACAAAAGGCGTCCGCTTGACGGCCGCCGGCGAACAATTTCGGCCGTTTGCGGAAGATGCTCTGCGCAAAATCGTGCAGGCACGTGAACAGGCGCTCGAAGCCATTCGCATCGAACGAGGCGCCCTCGCGTTCGCCTCCACGCACGCGCTGTCGTTGACGTTCTTTCCCACCTGGTTGCGTCAATTGAACTCTGCCGCATCCCTATCGGCGACGGTGCGCCTCGTAGCGGACAACATGGCTGCGTGCGAACGACTGATGTTGCAGGGACAGGTGCAATTCCTTCTGTGCCATCATCACCCGGCCGCTGAAACCGTCCTGGAGGATCGACACTTTCGCTCCGTAAAGCTTGGAACGGACGTACTGGCACCGGTTTGTGTTCCGAACCCCAACGATCCGTCCGAACCGCGGTTCCCAGTGTCCAAGGTCACCGATCAGTTTCCCTATCTCGCATATAGTCACGAGTCTGGCATGGGAAGAATCCTTAGTGCCACGATTCCAGCGATCGCAAACAAGCCGTCGTCTGACGTCCAGTTCACGTCTCACGTCGCGGCGGTTCTGTACGCCATGACGAAGGACGGCGCCGGAGTGGCATGGCTGCCCATGAGCCTGATTGGCGATGATCTGGCTGCGCGCCGGCTGGTCTTCGCCGCAAGCGATGCCATGCACGTGCCCGTCGATATCGTTCTGATCCGGCCACGCTCAAGGCAAAGCGCAGCCGGTGAAGCCTTCTGGAAGCTCGTTCTCGACCATGGTCAGGCGAGCTCCGCCGGATCGGCGCAACTCGCTTAGTCGTCTGTCGGGACGCTACGCTACTGCGCGCCGGCGTGCTCGCGTTCACGCTCAAGCATCGCCAACTCGTCGCCATCAAGGGTGATGCCGTTTTCGCGAGCTGCCGCTGCCAGCCGAGCTTCAGGCTCCCCTGGCAAAAGGATTTCGTCAAAGCCGGCGGCGAAAGGGCCGGCCTTCAGGCGGGTCCGCATTTCGTCCATGCGAGCTCCATAGGCGTCTTCATGCAGAAAAAGGGCCGGTCGCCATGCGATAAAGAAGTGTCCGACGTTTTGGGCGCGATCGAAGTCCTCGTTCTGGTTTCCTACTTCGCCAGCGAAGGCGGCGCCGCTCATTACACCGGCGAACACGTCTATCATGAGGGAGATGCCCGATCCTTTCGGTCCCCCGAGTGGAAGAACGACGCCTCGCAAGGCCACCTCCGGATCCGTTGTCGGACGGCCTAGGTCATCGATCGCCCAGCCTTCGGGGATCGTCTCCCCTCGTATCTGCGCCCTGCGGATCTTTCCCTTGGCGGCGACCGATGTCGCCATGTCGAGTAGCACCGGCTGCCCCCGTCCGCCTGGCGCAGCCATCGCCAAGGGACTTGTCCCGAGTAGCGGCAAGCGGCCGCCCCAAACCGGCATCGCTGGCGACGCGTTCGAGAGCGCGATCGAGGCAAGTCCGGCTTCGATCGCTCTCTCCATGTATATTGCGGACATGCCATAATGGTTGGACTGCGATGCGCCGACCAGCCCGATGCCTTGTGACCGTGCCAGCCGGATCGCCTCGTCGATGGCACGGCGCCCGACCAGGTATCCCATGCCGTTGTCACCCATTACATGAGCGGACGCCGCGGTCGGATTAGTCACCTCCATCGCCGGCCGTGGGTTCACCAGTCCCATGCGCAGGCGCTTGGTGTAGATGGGAATTCGTGCGATTCCGTGGGATCGAACGCCACGCAGATCGGCCTCGACGAGGCAGTACGCGATCCAATCGGCGTCGTCCTGCGGAAGGCCGTGGCCGGCGAAGATCCCCGCCACCGTCGACACGAGGTCGCCGCAGTTCCAAACTTTCGATGTCGTCATTTTTTATCGCCCCTTAAGCCGCCATCTTTTCGTCGGCCGATGCGGGATAGATCCATACCGCGCTGGGAGGGATATCAAGCCACTGTTCGCCGGAGGCGACAGGGCCGCCGGTCCAGGCTTTGATCGTCTCGGCACCGTCGACGGCGAAAATATGTTCCCAATGATGGCCGGCAAACAGGGACTGGACCAGCGGCAGGCGCACGCGGCCCGGCCCCGGTTCATCGACGACG
>NZ_JAEPRP010000175.1:0-15417 GCF_016652895.1 Ensifer sp. SSB1 | reverse complement strand
GCAAGTTCGGCTGCTTCCGGGTTGCCGCCGAGCGCGAAGACATAGCGGCCGAAGCGAAGGCGCGTGGCGATGAAGGTCATGACGATGCCGACGGCGATGGCGACGAGCACCGGAATGGCGATACCGTGCGAGATCTGCAGCCCGCCTTCCGGCCAGGCGATGCCGTTGGCGTCGGCATATTTGCGGGCGATGTTGGTCGGCCAGTAATAGCTGTTGGCAACAGTGATTGCGCCGAGCACCAGGACGCAGCCGAGGATCGCCAGGAAATACTCCGCCCATACCGGACGCAGCGGGAAGCGGAAGCGCTTGCGCTGCTTGCGGGAATTGAGGATGGCGGCGACGATGGCAATGCAGGCGAGGATGCCGACGATCCAGCTTGCCGTGGCGCCGATCGAGCCTTCGGTGCCGCCGCCCATCAGGCGGAAGGTGGCGTTCATCGGCGCAACGGTCTGGCCGCTGGTCACAAACCAGGTGGCGCCGCGCCACACGAGCAGGCCGCCGAGCGTGACGATGAAGGCGGGCACGTTGAGGAAGGCGACGATCGAGCCCTGCAGCGCGCCGATGGCAGCACCGACGGCGATGCCACTCAAGAGCGTGATGATCCAGATGGCCGGATGTTCCAGGCCGAGATACTGCGGCAGGAATTTCGCCTGCATGACCCCCATGACCATGCCGCAGAAGCCGAGCACGGAGCCGACGGAAAGGTCGATGTTGCGTGTGACGATAATCAGTACCATGCCGGTTGCCATCACGGCGACGGAGGAGGTCTGGACCGTCAGGTTCCACAGGTTGCGCGGCGTCAGGAACAGGCCGCCGGTCATGATCTGGAATCCGATCCAGATGATGACGAGGGCGCCGACCATGCCGAGCAGTCGGGTGTCGATTTCGGTGGCGCGGAAGAAGCGCTTCACCGGATTTTCGTCCGCTGTGCGGGCGCGGTTTGTTTGTGCGCCCTGCGTGTTGCCTTGTGTGATGTCGGCCATGGACGTGCCTTCCCCCACTTTTTTGTGTTGATGTCGTCGCGCCAGGTGGCACCAGGAGCCGGGATCGACGCGACAAGTCCGGTGCGACGGCAGAGATCGAGCGGTTTCGTTAGGCTGCGCCGGTCGCGCGGAGGGCATTGTCCGCCCGGCACGCACCTTGCGCAAGCGCCGCAACGGGTTGCGTTGCGGCGCTTGTCTGAAGTCAGCGCTCAGCTCTGCTGATGCGGTTTATTTGCAGGCCGCGACGTCGCCTTTGACGCCCTGGCAGGCTTCAGCCTTGGAGATCCAGCCCGCGTCGATGACGACGTTCAGGTTGTCCTTGGTGATCGGCAGCGGTGCCAGGAAGACCGACTGCATGGCCACGCCCTTCGGGCCACCGTTGAAGGTGGTGACGCCCGAGACTTCTTCCATCTTCTTGCCACCGGCAAGTTCGACGGCGACTTCTGCAGCGCGCTTGCCGAGTTCACGGCTGTCCTTCCAGACCGAGACGGTCTGCGTGCCGAGAGCGACGCGGTTCAGCGCCGCCTTGTCCGCGTCCTGGCCGGAGACCGGAACGGAGCCTGCGAGGCCCTGCGCATCGAGAGCCGCGATCGCGCCGCCCGCGGTGCCGTCGTTGGAGGCGACGACCGCATCGACCTTGTTGTCGTTGGCGGTCAGGAACTGCTCCATGTTCTTCTGGGCATTTTCCGGCTTCCAGCCGTCCGTATAGGCTTCGCCGACGTTCTTGATCTTGCCGGCATCGACGGCTTCCTTCAGCACTTCCATCTGTCCGGAGAAGAGGAAGTCGGCGTTCGGATCAGCCGAGGAGCCCTTGATGAAGACGTAGTTGCCTTCCGGCTTCACCTTGAACACTTCGCGGGCCTGCATGCGGCCGACTTCCTTGTTGTCGAAGGTGATGTAGAAGGCAGCCGGGTTTTCGATCAGGCGGTCGTAGCCGACGACCGGGATGCCTTCGGCGGCGGCCTTTTCGATCGCCGGGCCGATGGCGTCGCTGTCCTGGGCAAGCACGATCAGTGCGTTGGCGCCCTGGGCAATCAGCGATTCGATGTCGGTCAGCTGCTTGGCGGCGGACGACTGCGCGTCAGCGGAGATGTACTTGTCGCCGGATGCTTCCAGGGCTGCCTTGATGGCGGCTTCGTCGGTTTTCCAGCGCTCTTCCTGGAAGTTGGACCAGGAAACGCCGACGACCAGGTCCTTCGCCTGGGCAACGGAGTGCAGGGAAACGATGACGGCAACACCTGCCATCAGCTTCAAAACGGATTTCATTTCATCCTCCCGAGTGAGGGCCGGCCGAGCGTGCGAACCTCCCGCACCATCCTCCGCCAGCCTTGGAACGCTGCCGTAGATCGTCCCGCTACAGAGTGCGGAATTATTTTCTCGACAGTCGAGAAAATGAATGTCATGGATTTTGGAGGCTGTCAACACGGCGTGAACGCGGTGGTTGCGGCATCAACAAAGTGCTTCGCGAGCGGCCGCGTCCGTTGTTTCTCGACCGTCGAGAAAATCGGTGCCACAAGGCTGTCGACAAGGTGTTCCGCGCCTTGTCTTGCCGTTCAACAGATGCTTTGGGAGGGGCATGTGTTCGAAGGATCCGCCACTGACAGGGACGTCTCATGCTGACCAAGTCCAGCACTGAGCTCGTGCGTCAGCAAAACAGCGCGCTGGTCCTTGCGGCGCTCAGGCGCGCCGGCAATCTTTCCCATACGGAAATCTCGGCGGAAACGGGGCTCGCCTCCGCGACCGTCTCGGCAATTACGGCCGAGCTGGAAAAAGCAGGCATACTCGCCAAGGCCGAGCAACAGGTTCAGGGCGGGCGAGGGCGGCCACGCGTGCTCTTTACGCCGCGCCGGGACCATGGCCATCTCGTGGTCGTCAGGATCTCCTCCGACATCGTGCAATACTCGCTGGTCGACTATGGCGGCACCCTGCTCGACCGTTTCGACGAAACACGGAACCACGACGAGCGCGGCACGGTCCCCTTCGCCCGCGCCTTCGTGGATGCGCTCGAACGCCTGCTGCAGCGTTCGCGGCTGGCGCGGGATCGGGTGCTCGCCGTATCGATCAGCAGCAAGGGGCTGGTCGATAACGAGGCTGCGCGGCTTCTGTGGTCGCCGGTCTTCGGGCCGGAGGAACTGGACTTCGCCGCGCTGCTTGCACCGCAATGGCGGGCGAAAGTGATGCTCAGCAACGAGACGCTGCTCGTTGCGCAGGCGCTTGCAGCGCAAGCCGCGCGCAAGCCGGAGGGCGCGTTCAGGGCGCTCGCGGCGATCTCCCTCGGTCATAGCATCGGGCTTGGCGTTGCCCGCAAGAGCCAGAGCGGCGAGATGGATGTCAGCGCACCGAATTTCGGCCACATGCTGCATGCGCCGTCCGCCGGCCTTTGTCGCTGCGGCGCCTATGGCTGCATCGAAGCGGCGGCCGGCTTCTATGGAATTCTGCGGGCAGCCTTCGAGGTTCCGGCCGATACCATTCCCGCCAAATTCGTTCCGGTCGCCGAACTCGACAAGATTGCCGCCAGCGCCCGGCAGGGTCATCGCATGGCTGGCTACGCATTCCGCCAGGCGGGCATCGCGCTCGGCAATGGTATCTCGCGTATGCTCAGTCTTTACGAGCGCATGCCGGTACACGTTACCGGGCCTGGCATCCGTTATTTCGATCTCATGCTTCCGGGGATCGAGGAGGGACTTGCGCAGTCCATGCAAGTCCGGCTCCAGGGCGCTCCCGAAATATCGGTCGTGCTCGACGAACAACGTCTCGTCTTCGAGGGGCATCTGGAGCGGGCGCTGGGCGCCATCGATGGCGAGATTGCCGCCACCGGCCATTCTTGACACACGGTCGAGGTGCATCGTCAGGCGTAACCATTTTTGGGGTTGTATCGAGGGCGAACATCCAAGCCAGTACAATTTACAGTTATTTAGCGACTCCTTGTCAATGTGACCGTGACGCGGGAGACGCTTATGTTTTCAGTGATTGCTTGCATACGCGACGACCATGATTGGCGTCTTATCGTAGCTGCCGCGATCGTCTGCCTGGCAGGCAGCGTCGCAACGATGTTGCTGCTGCTGCGTGCCCAGCGAAGCGAAGGCGGTCAACGAAGTCGTTGGGTTGCCGCCAGCGGTCTTGCCTGCGGCATCGGCGTCTGGTCGACGCATTTCATAGCGATGCTGGCCTATGATGGTGGCGTGCCGGTTGCCTACGGTCTTTGGGGCACGGCCCTTTCGGTGATCGTCACCATCATCGCCTCCTGGGTCGCCTTTGCCATCGGCCTCGGCGGTGGTTCGCGTCTTTCGATGTCCTGCGGCGGCTTCGTCCTCGGCACCGGCGTCGCGGCGATGCATTTCACCGGGATGCGGGCGATCGAGATCCACGGGCACATTGCCTACGATCCGCAGGCGACGCTTCTGGCCGTTGTCGCCGGAACATTGCTGGCAGGCACTGCGCTTCATGCCTTTCATACGCTGCGCAGCCTGCGGCGGCTGGTGGTTTCGTCACTGCTGCTGGTCCTGGCAATCTGCGCCATGCACTTCACGTCGATGAGCGGCGTGACGCTGGTGCCGGAGGCCAATGTCGCCGTTGCCGAGACCATTCATCCCGCCTGGCTCGCAGGAGGGGTCATTGCCGCCTCCACGACATTGATCGTGCTCGCCTTTGGTGCCCTCTTCGTCGATCGGCACCTGACCGACCTCAGAGGGCTTGCCAACGCTTCGCTCGAAGGCATGGCGATTGTTTTCGATGGCGTCATCGTCGAAGCCAACGAGCGCTTTTCCGGCCTCACCGGTCGGACGTTTTCGCAGCTGTTCGGGAGCCGTCCATCGGAGATCTTCGCCTTCGGCGAGGAGGGGCTGGAGGCACACAGGCGCGGCGACGGCCCCGACGAGATCGATCTCCTCAACGACGACGGGCGCACCATCCCGGTCGAATTCATGTGCCGGACGATCGAGTATCGCGGGCGGGAATGCGATGTGATCTTCGTGCGTGACTTGAGGGCCCGCAAGGAAGCGGAGCGCACGATCGAGCATCTTGCCCACCATGACGCGCTAACCGACCTTCCGAACCGCGCCTTCTTCGATCGCAGGCTCGCCCAGACGCTGGCGGCCGCCACGGCGCGCGGCGAAGACCTGGCGATCCTCTGCCTCGACCTCGATCGCTTCAAGGCGGTCAACGATATCTTCGGCCATGGCGAGGGCGACCGCATCCTGCGCAAGGTTGCCGATATCCTGCGCGCGGCGGCCGGAGAGCAGGACACCATCGCCCGGCTCGGCGGCGACGAGTTCGCGATCGTTCAGGTGGGCGGCAAGCAGCCACAGGCTGCACGCCAGTTGACGGATCGTATCCTGACGCTGTTTGCCGCGGAAATGGATACCAACCGTGACCCGACCGCCGTCGGCGTCAGCATAGGTGCGGCACTCTACCCGATCGATGGGCAGACGGCCGACCAGTTGCTCAACAACGCCGACACGGCACTCTAACCGCGCCAAACAGAGCGGCAAGGGGATCGCCTGCTTCTTCGACAGGGAAATGGACGAAGCGTTGCGCACCCGCCGGCAGATCGAAAACGACCTGCGCCATGCGGTGCTTCGCCGGCAATTCTTTCTCGAGTACCAGCCGCTGGTCGAAGTTCAGAGCGACAGGATCATCGGCTACGAGGCTCTGCTACGCTGGAACCATCCGCAGCGCGGGTTGATCGGGCCCGTCGTGTTCATCCCGATCGCGGAGGAAAGCGGCTCCATCATCCAGATCGGCGAATGGGTGCTGGAGCAGGCCTGCACGGAAGCGGCAAAGTGGAACGAGCCCTTGCCGATTTCCGTCAATATCTCGCCGGTCCAGTTCCTCCTGCCCAATCTCTTCGATCAGGTCGCAAGCATATTGCATCGCACTGGCCTTGATCCCTGGCGGTTGGAGCTCGAGATCACCGAGGCGGCGCTCATGCACAATCGCGAGGATGTGCTGGCGGTGCTGGTGCGCCTGCGGGTCCTCGGCGTCAGGATCGTCATGGACGACTTCGGCACCGGGCATTCGTCGCTGAGCAACCTGCAGACCTTCCCCTTCGACAAGCTGAAGATCGACTGCAGCTTCACCGCTGCCATCGAGCAGGACCCCTCAGCTCAAGCGATTGTCCGGGCGATCATCGCGCTCGGCCACAGTCTCAAGCTCGCTGTCGTGACCGAAGGCGTCGAGACTGAGCGGCAGAGGCAGATCCTGGCGGAGGAAGGCTGCCTGCAGATCCAGGGTTACCTCTCCGGACGGCCGGGGGCTGCGCCCAGCACCGGCCAGGAAGCGCGACATTGGGAGAAGATGCCGGCACGCGCCGAGGGCTGAAGCTAGCATCTGCCAAATGCGGATATGAAGAAGGCCGGGCGTTTGGCGCCCGGCCTTTCCATTTGATGCTGCGCTGTAATGCTTTGATTCTCTGCATGTCTTTGTCCTTAGATCGGGGACGATCTATGGAGACTTGCAGGTGCCTCAGCCGACGCTGATCTGACGCTTCTCGACAACCGACTTCACGGCGGCGTCTGCAAGTGCGAGGGCCGCGAGGCCGTCCTTGCCCGAAGGCGTGATTTCCGCGCCCTTTTCGATCGCCGCAATGAAGCTCTCGATCTCGTTGGCATAGGCTTCGGTGTAGCGGGTCATGAAGAAATCGTGCAGCGGCGGGCGGGTATAGCCGTCGCCATTGGCGATCTCGATCGAAACCGGACGCTGGTTCTCGGCCGAGGCGACGCCCTTCGAGCCGTGGACCTCGATGCGCTGGTCGTAGCCGTAGGTGGCGCGGCGCGAGTTGGAGATGATCGCCTGCTTGCCGGAGGCCGTCTGCAGGATGACCGAGACGCTGTCATAGTCGCCGGCTTCGCCGATCGCCTTGTCGACGAGAACGGCGGCGGCTGCCGTCACCGAGACCGGCTCCTCGCCGAGCAGGAAGCGGGCCATGTCGAAGTCGTGGATCGTCATGTCGCGGAAGATGCCGCCCGAACGCTTGATGTAGTCGACCGGCGGGGCGCCCGGATCGCGCGAGGTGATCGTCACCATTTCCACGTCGCCGATCTTGCCGGCATCGATCGCCTTCTTGACGGCCATGAAATGCGGATCGAAGCGGCGATTGAAGCCGACCATCAGCTTGGCCTTGGTCTCGCTCACCACCTTGAGGCAGGCCTTGACGCGCTCGGCGTCGAGATCGACCGGCTTTTCGCAGAAGATCGCCTTGCCGGCGCGGGCAAAACGCTCGATCAGGTCCGCGTGGGTGTCGGTCGGGGTGCAGATGACGACAGCGTCGATGTCCTTGGCGGCTTCGATCGCCTCGATGGTGCGCACGTCGCAGCCATACTGCTTGGCAATGGCTTCGGCGGCGGCGGGGAATGCATCGGCAACGGCAACAAGCACGGCGTCCGGATTGCCGCTGACGGCTTTCGCGTGAACCTTGCCGATACGGCCGGCACCCAGAAGACCAAATCTGATTGTCATCTCTGTTTCTCTCGAAGTCCGGTTCGCGACCGGGAAGGGGCGTGATGATCGGCGCTCATCGCGCAAAGGCGCCGCGGAACGCTGTTTCCGCGAATCGGTTGAAGAATTGTCACGAAAGACCGCGCGTTGGAACGCTGCGCCAGAGCCTCTCCCTTGGTACCTCCGCACCCACTCGGCCTTTTCAATCATTTGGAATGAAGTAGCCGATGTTGGCAATTTCGGAATTTTTATTCCATTTTAATTGCGTCCGTCAAGAGCATGAAAGCCGCTGGACTTGCTGTCCCTGACAAATATCCCGTAAATGGGGCGCACACGATAAGGCCACCAGAGGACAGAATGCTCAAGTTCATTGACCCGGACCACCCTTTTTACCGCCCACTATGGGTCCGCCTGCTGATCGTGGCCTTCTGCGCCGGCTGGACGGTGGTCGAATTTCTGGGCGAACAGGCGATGTGGGGCATGATCTTCCTGGCGATGACCGCCTATGCCTCGGCAGCGCTGCTGGTTTTCTACAAGCCGAGCGAGAAGGGCGAGGAAAAAGCGGCTGATGCAGAGGGCAAGGACGGCGGGGACGGCGCCGCGAGCTGAGGATCACGCTGCGGGATTGATTGCGCGTATCTGCTGCGAGGCTTCGTCGATCAGCATGTTGGCGAGCTTCATGCGCACGGTCGCATTGGCGCGGAAGGCAGCCGGCAAGCGGTCGGGATGATTGAGGGCCGCGAACGCCCGCCGCTTCGCCGCAAGCGTCATTTGCGTTTCGCCGTCGCCAAGTGCCAGTTCCTCGGCAACGTCCGCAAGGCTGGTGCGGTTGAGATAGTCCGGCATCACCGGTGGAGGTGGCGGCTCCACGAATGACGCGTCGAGATAGGCTCGCTTGACTGCGCCGAAGGCAGCCAGACCGACGCTTTCGGCGGCAAAGCCGCTGTCGAAGGCTGGGGCATAAGCCGTGGCGACACGCGTCGCTTCGACCGTTGCCGGTTCGATATCCTCTTCCGATTTCAGCCGCTCGAGCACCGACTGAAAGACTGACATTCCAAACATGTTGCCTCCACAGGAGCCGCACGATCGCAGATGGAGATTATCCCGGGCTGATCAGATTGATCATGCCGGGCTGATCACGTTGATCATGCCGGGCTGATCACGTTGATCATGCCGCGTGGTCATGCTCGCCCCTGCTTCAGGATCAGGTCGTAGAGCAGCTTGGCGCTTGGCGGCAACGCACGCCCTTCGGCGGTGATCAGCCCGTAAGGCTTGATGCGGATCGGGATCTCGGTCTTGAGGATGCGGATTTCGCCGGCTGGCGTGCCGTTGCCCGCAATCAGGTTGGCGACGTCGAGCGCCACCGGCGCGATCGCATTGGTGTTGCGCACGATCGAGAGCGTCAGGATGATCGACGAGGTGTTGATCACGGTCGCCGGCAGCCTGACGCCAGCCGACACGAAACTGTCCTCGACCGCGCGCCTCAGCAGCGTGCCCGGCGGCTGGAACACCCAGTCGTAGGAGGGCAGGTCCTCGGCGCCGACCATGGGCTTGTCGAGCAGCGGATGGCCGTCGCGCACGATCAGGCAGACTTCCTCGTAGCCGATCTCCACCATGTTGAAGAGCCGCGGCGGCTGGTCGTCGGGGATGCGGCCGATGATGAAATCGTGCCGCGCGGCCAGCAGCTCCCTCGCCAGCACGTTGCTGTTTTCGATCTGGACGTTGATCTCGATGCCGGGATAGGCGGTGATCACCTGGCGAATGGCGGGGACGGCGAGATTGAGCGCCGGGCCGGTGACCGAACCGAGAGAAACCGAGCCACCGCTGCCGGTCTTGAGTTCGCTGATTTCGCGGGAGGCTTCGCGAAGCTCCAGAAAGATGGTGCGCGCGCGCCGCGCCAGGGCCTCGCCATAGGGCGTCAGTTCGACGCCGCGGGCGACGCGTTCGCAGACCGGCGCCTTCAGCATGGTCTCGATTTCCGACAGCATGCGCGAGGCCGCCGGCTGTGAAATTCCAAGGGCTTCGGCGGCAGCGCTGATGCGCCGATGATCGTCGATCGCGAGAATCAGCCGGAGATGGCTGATCTTCAGCCCGGAGCGGAAGAGCGCGGAATCGAAGAGTTCACCGGGCTTGGCGGCCGCACCGGGCTTTTGGTCGCGCATTTTCGGCCTCTCTAATTCTCGCTCGGTTTTCAAGGATTTTCAAAAATCACACTGTTTGCAAGTGCTATATCGTTTTTGGTATGCATTCAAAGCGATATTGTATTTGACAGTTATATGTTTTGATTCCAGTTTTTACCCATGTGCCAGCGCATGTAGGAGCATGCGAGGCGGGGAGGCCTCTCCTTCACCTTGATCGCAGCCGGAGACGAAGATCTCGGGCGGCGGATTGCTGCGCATAGACGGAAAGGCTTAGCCTGCCGGCTTCAACTTTTTTGGGAGAGAACTGATGAAATTGATGACTTCGCTTCTCGCAGCCGCTGCGATTTCGATCGCGTCCTTCGCTGCGCCGGTACTTGCGCAGGACAAGGGCACGGTCGGCATTTCCATGCCGACGAAGACGTCGACCCGCTGGATTTCCGACGGCGAGACGATGGAGAAGCTGTTCAAGGAAGCCGGCTACACCCCGGACCTGCAGTTTGCTGACGACGACATTCCGAACCAGCTCGCTCAGATCGAGAACATGGTGACCAAGGGTGCCAAGGTTCTCGTCATCGGCGCCATCGACGGCACGACGCTCTCCGACATCCTGCAGAAGGCTCACGACGCCGGCGTCAAGGTCATCGCCTATGACCGCCTGATCCGTGACTCGGGCAATGTCGACTACTACGCCACCTTCGACAACTTCCAGGTCGGCGTGCAGCAGGCGACCTCGCTGGTCCAGGGCCTCAAGCTCGACGGCGCGACCGAGCCGAAGAACATCGAGCTCTTCGGTGGTTCGCCTGACGACAACAACGCCTTCTTCTTCTACGACGGTGCGATGTCGGTCCTGCAGCCGCTGATCGACAGCAAGAAGATCGTCGTCAAGTCCGGCCAGAAGGGCATGGACCAGGTCGGCACGCTGCGTTGGGACGGTGCCGTTGCCCAGGCCCGCATGGAAAACCTGCTGTCGTCGAACTACACCGATGCCAAGGTCGATGGCGTGCTGTCGCCCTATGACGGTCTGTCGATCGGCATCATCTCGGCGCTGAAGGGCGTCGGTTACGGCTCGGGCGACATGGCAATGCCTGCCGTCACTGGCCAGGACGCCGAGCTGCCGTCGGTCAAGTCGATCCTTGCCGGCGAACAGTATTCGTCGATCTTCAAGGACACGCGCGAACTCGCCAAGGTCACCGTCGGTATGGTCAATGCGATCATGGAAGGCAAGGAGCCGGAAGTGAACGACACCAAGACCTATGACAACGGCGTCAAGGTCGTACCGTCCTACCTGCTGAAGCCGGTTGCCGTCGACAAGTCCAACATCAAGGACGTGCTCGTCAGCTCGGGCTACTACACCGAAGACCAGATCAACAACTGATCTTTTTGAGCGTGGGGGCCCGTGCATGCGCGCGGGCCCTTTTATCCAGATGACGGAGCCGGTACTCTCTTGAAGACTGCCGCTGGAATGACTGAACATGGACAATATCATTCTTGAAATGCGGGGCATCACCAAGACGTTTCCGGGCGTCAAGGCGCTGGACAATGTCAGCTTCAAGGTGCGCGAAGGCGAGATTCACGCACTCGTCGGCGAAAACGGCGCCGGCAAGTCGACGCTGATGAAGGTGCTGAGCGGCGTCTATCCCGCCGGCACCTATGATGGCGAGATCCACTATGACGGCGAAGCCCGTCGCTTCTCGACGATTTCCGACAGCGAAGACCTCGGCATCATCATCATCCACCAGGAACTGGCGCTGGTGCCGCTGCTTTCGATCGCCGAGAACATCTTCCTCGGCAACGAGATCGCCAGCAACGGCGTGATTCACTGGCCGCAGACCTTTGCCCGTACTCAGGAACTGCTGAAGAAGGTGGGCCTCAGCGAGAGCCCGGCGACACTGATCACCGACATCGGTGTCGGCAAGCAGCAGCTGGTCGAGATTGCCAAGGCGCTTTCGAAGAAGGTGCGGCTGCTGATCCTCGACGAGCCGACCGCCTCGCTCAACGAAACCGATTCCGATGCGCTTTTGAAGCTGCTGATGGAGTTTCGCACGCAGGGCATGACCTCGATCATCATTTCGCACAAGCTGAACGAGATCCGGAAGGTCGCCGACCAGATCACCATCCTGCGCGACGGCGGCACGGTCGAGACGCTCGACTGTCACGGCGAAGACATCGGCGAAGATCGGATCATCAAGGGCATGGTCGGCCGTGCCATGGAAGACCGTTATCCGCCGCGCGAACCCAAGATCGGCGAGACGCTGCTCGAAGTGAAGAACTGGAACGTCTTCCACCAGCAGCACCGCGACCGGCAATTCCTTCACGATGTCAATTTCACCGTGCGCGCCGGCGAGGTCGTCGGCATCGCCGGGTTGATGGGGGCAGGACGCACCGAAACGGCGATGAGCCTGTTCGGCAAGTCCTGGGGCCACAAGATCACCGGCGACGTGTCGATGCGCGGCAAGCCCGTCGACGTCAGCACCATTCCGCGTGCCATCGATGCGGGGCTTGCCTATGTCACCGAGGACCGCAAGCAGCTCGGTCTCGTGCTGATCAATAACATCAAGGAGAACACGACGCTCTCCAACCTGAAGGCGGTGGCCGCAAACGGCGTCATCGACGATCGCAAGGAAGCGAAGGTTGCCTCTGACTATCGCTCGAAGCTGCGCATCCGTTCGCACTCGATCTATCAGGAAACGGTCAACCTTTCAGGCGGCAACCAGCAGAAGGTCGTGCTGTCCAAATGGCTGTTCACCAATCCGGAAGTTCTCATTCTCGACGAGCCGACACGCGGCATCGATATCGGCGCGAAGTATGAAATCTACACCATCATCAACCAGCTTGCCGCCGAGGGCAAAGGCATCCTGATGATTTCATCGGAAATGCCGGAGCTGCTTGGAACCTGCGATCGTATCTACGTCATGAACGAGGGCCGCATCGTCGCCGAGCTCTCGAAGGCGGAAGCGAGCCAGGAATCCATCATGCGTGCCATCATGCGTTCAGGGGAGAAACACTAATGGTCGCCGATACGAGCACCCAAGCCAACAAGCCCTCGATCGGGGACTATCTCAAGAACAACATCCGCGAATACGGCCTGCTGGTCGCGCTCGTGGTAATCATGCTGTTCTTCCAGTTCGTGACCAACGGCGTGTTGTTCAAGCCGGTCAACATCACCAACCTGGTGCTGCAGAACTCCTTCATCGTCATCATGGCGCTCGGCATGCTGCTGATCATCGTCGCCGGGCATATTGACCTGTCGGTCGGCTCGATCGTCGCCTTCATCGGCGCGATCTCGGCGATCATGCTGGTCAAGTGGGGGCTGCCGGCCATTGTCGTCATCCCCGCCTGTCTGATCGTTGGCGGCATCATGGGAGCGGCCCAGGGCTATTGGGTTGCCTACCAGAAGATCCCGTCCTTCATCGTGACGCTGGCCGGCATGCTGGTGTTCCGCGGGCTCACCTATGTGGTGCTCGGCGGCCGCCCGATCGGTCCGTTCCCGAAGGAGTTCCAGCTGCTTTCGACAGGCTTCGTTCCGGATTTCCTCTATTTCCTCAATCCGGCGCCAGAGACCATTCAGAACATGGTGGCGCTCGTCGCCGTCATCGCGCTCGTCGGCTACGCGATCTATGCGGGCATTCGTGACCGCAAGATCAACGAGCAGCACGGCACGGAAAACGAGCCGTTCATTTTCTTCGCAGTGCAGATGGCGGTCATCGCTGCGGTGGCGTTGTTCATCGGCTTCCAGCTCGCGACCTATCGCGGCTTGCCGAACGTGCTGATCGCCATGGCGGTGCTGATCGCGCTCTACACCTTCATCACCACCCGCTCGACGATCGGCCGCCGCATCTATGCGATGGGCGGCAACGTCAAGGCGACAAAGCTATCGGGCATCAACACCGAACGGCTGACCTTCTACACCTTCGTCAACATGGGCGTGCTGGCCGCACTCGCCGGCATGATCATCACCGCTCGCCTCAATTCGGCAACGCCGAAGGCCGGCGTCGGTTTCGAGCTCGACGTCATCGCGGCCTGCTTCATCGGCGGCGCCTCGGCGTCCGGCGGCGTCGGCAAGATCATCGGGGCCGTCATCGGCGCCTTCATCATGGGCGTGATGAACAACGGCATGTCGATCATGGGCATCGGCATCGATTACCAGCAGCTGATCAAGGGCCTCGTGCTGCTCGCTGCCGTGTTCTTCGATGTCTACAACAAGAACAAGGGTTGAGCGGAAAGCCATAAGACCCGACGCGAACCAGTAACATTCACCGGCAGCAGCGGCTGCCAGGATCGGCGGATTGGCCCGCCGGAATTGGGTGGCGAAAGTCACCCACGGGTACGCTTTTGCCTTGAAAGGGCAACGACCGCGACCCTGATGAAGACAGGAAGGACAGTATTGTGCTGATTTCGCAGGTCAGGAACGAAGACGGATCGATAACGGTCGCGGTGCGGTCGCCCGGCGAAACCGCGCATGCGGTGAAGGGGGCGGCAAGCGTCTATGCTCTGGCGATGGAAGCTGCCAACTCCGGTCGGAGCCTGAAGGAGACGATCGAGGCCAAGGGTGTCGGCGCCGCCGTCGACCTCGACAAGGCCTATGCGGAGGGACGCTTCCTGCCGCCGATCACCCATCCGGATCCGGCGCACCTGCACCTGACCGGCACGGGCCTCACCCATCTCGGTTCGGCCGCGACCCGCGACGCCATGCACAAGAAGACGAGCGAGGCGGCCGAGGAAACGTTGACGGACTCGATGAAGATGTTCCGCATGGGGCTTGAGGGAGGCAAGCCGAAAGCCGGCGAGACCGGCGTGCAGCCGGAGTGGTTCTACAAGGGCAACGGCACATCAGCCGTTGCACCGGGCGCGGCACTCGTCTCGCCCTCTTTTGCCGAGGATGGCGGCGAAGAGCCGGAAATGGCCGGCATCTACGTGATCTCCGACCAGGGCGTTCCGTTCCGGATTGGCTTTGCCGTCGCCAACGAGTTTTCCGACCACAAGACCGAACGGGTCAACTACCTCTGGCTGGCGCATTCGAAACTGCGTCAGGCGAGCTTCGGTCCGGAAATCCGCATCGGTGTCGCACCGGAGGATATCCGCGGCATGTCGCGCATCCTGCGGGGCGGCCAGGTGCTGTGGGAGAAGCCGTTCCTGTCGGGCGAAACCAACATGTCGCACAGTTTCGCCAATCTTGAGCATCATCATTTCAAGTACGGCCTGTTCCGCCAGCCGGGTGACATCCACGTTCACATGTTCGGCACGGCGACGTTGTCCTTCGGCGACGGCGTCCGCACCGAGGAAGGCGATGTGTTCGAGATCGAGGCCGATGGTTTCGGCCTACCGCTACGCAACGCGCTTGCGATCGCCGCCGAGGAAAAGGTCGCCATACGCCAGCTCTGACACATCTCCGAAGCGCGACTGTTCACGAGTGACGGTCATGCGCGCTCATGAAGGAGGCTCGAAGCCTATGACATTGCACCAGAACCTGATTGCCGGCGAATGGGTCGGTGGTGACGGGGTTGCCAACATCAACCCTTCCAACACCAATGACGTGGTCGGCGAATATGCCCGCGCCTCGGCCGACGATGCACGTGCGGCGATTGCCGCTGCCAAGGCAGCGTTTCCGGCCTGGTCGCGTTCCGGCATCCTCGATCGTCATGCGATCCTGAGGAAAACCGCCGACGAGATCCTCGCCCGCAAGGACGAGCTCGGAAGGCTGTTGTCACGCGAGGAAGGCAAGACGCTGGTCGAAGGCATCGGTGAGACCGTGCGTGCCGGCCAGATCTTCGACTTCTTCGCCGGCGAATGCCTGCGGTTGGCAGGCGAAGTGCTGCCGTCGGCAAGACCCAATATCGGCGTCGAGATCACCCGCGAGC
>NZ_JAEPRP010000173.1:0-15495 GCF_016652895.1 Ensifer sp. SSB1 | reverse complement strand
CCAATCGGAAAGCGGTCCCTGGCCGGTCAGCTTGATGTTGACTGCGGGCTCGTTGGGCAGGCGAAGGAGCTTTGCCAGGACGCCGTTGTTGGGCTCGTCCACGGTCGCTTCGAGCTTCAGTTCGTTGCCCGCGGGATTAAAGACGATATCGGCGACGGCGCGCGCTTCCGGCCGGTCGCGCTGGGCCGCGGTCAGGCTGCGGGCGCTGCTCTCGTTGGTCGCAGTGATCTTGCCGCCGGCGGTCAGGAACTGGTCTTCGCCGGCGATTGCCTTGCCAATGACGATCTCCTTCAGATCGATCGCGTCGATCTTGACGTCGACTGGAAGCGCGAAGGTCGAGCGCACTTCCTTGGTCTCGGTCGAGGGGATGGGTAGCCGTTCGACACGCACCGAGCCGGCGGAGATAGCCGCGGCGTCGAAGCGGAAGGAAAGGAGGGCTGCCGGCGACCAGTTGAGCTTGAGGTCGCGGACCTCTGCATAGACACCCTGGCCGTCGAAGAGCGTGATGCTTCCCGCTGCAAACTCACCGGTCAGGAGCGCGCTCGGGTCGGCGATCCGCACGATCTGGTCAGGTGTTGCCGCATATTTTTCGATTGCCCAGGCGACGAGGCGGGCGCCAGGAGTCGTGAAGCCCACGAAGGCGACGAGAAGGAGGGCAACGACCGCAATCACGCCAAGCACTCGAAGGCCATAGCGCAGCGTCGCGCGAAGGAAGCGGACGACCTGATTCATGCTCTACCCATAGCGCAAGTTGCGCTGCAGCGGAATCGCCACAGGGCGAAACTATCAATGGATGAGGGCGATTTGCCGAACCTTGAAGGGGAATCGGTCCGATTCACCAAAATCAGGAATCAGAAGGATTGGCCGATACCGGCGTAAATTCCGTACTTGGTGCCGCCGGGGTACTTGTTGAGAGGGACGGCGAAATCGAGACGGATGGGGCCGAAGGGTGTCGCATAGCGCAGGCCGATGCCGGCGCCCGCGCGAATGTCGGAGAAGTCGGGCGTCGTGTTCGCCGAGACCGTGCCGGCATCGATAAACGGCACCACGCCGATGGTGTCGGTGACCGCGATGCGGGCTTCGAGCGAGGTGTTGACATAGGAACGCCCCCCGGTCTCCCTGTTTTCGGAATTGCGCGGGCCGATCTCCTGGTAGGAATAGCCGCGCACCGAGCCGCCGCCGCCGAGATAGAATCGGCGGTTTGCCGGGATATCCTCAAGCCCACTGCCGCCGACGAGCATGCCGGCGCCGATCTTGCCGGCGAGAACGAAACGCTTCTCGTCGCCGAGCGCATGGTAGCCCGATGCCGACGCCTCGAAGGACGAGAAGAAGGTCTGGCCCTTGATCTCGTAGCTCGGCTTGGCGTTGATCATCGCCCGGTAGCCTTCGGTCGCGTTCAGCTTGTCGTTGCGGGTATCGCGCACATATTCGAGCGGAATGGCGGCCGTCAGGTAGGAGTTCGAGCCGAAGGCGTCGTCGATATTGGCCCAGCTCAGCTCGCCGCCACCGGAGACGGTGTCGGTATCCGAGAGCTCGAAGGTTGCACCGGCGGCGCCCGTGAGGATCTTGGCGCGGTAGGCATCCGGGTCCTGGATGTTGGCCTTGAGGCTGGCGGTAAAGGTCGAGGCGGGGCCGAAGGCGCCGGGCTTGGCGAAGAGGATGCCGACCGAATAGTCGAGCTTGTCCAGCTCCTTCGTCTCGCCGATGCGGTCGACCGAGCCTTCGATGCGCAGCGATTCCGCCCGCCCGAAGAGGTTGCGGTGTCCCCAGTAGCCTGAAAGACCGAGGCCGTCGGTGGTCGAAACCTGGGCGCCGAAACCGAAATATTTGTGTTTGCCTTCGGAGACCTCGATCTTCATCGGGAGCGATCCATCCGGCGACAGCGTGTTGGCTTCCTTGATCGTGACGCTCGAGAACACGCCGAGCTGGCGCAGGCGCTCGGATGCCTTGCGGATATCCTCGGGCGAATAGGGCCGGCCTTCGTTGAGGCGTGAATAGTCGCGCACGAAAGCGGGGTCGACGGTCTTGGTGCCTGACACGCTGACATCGCCGACGGGTGCTACCGGCCCGCCGCTTGCACCGATGACGACGTCGACGGTGGAATTGGCGTGGTTGGCGACGGCGCTACGTTCGGTGAGCTTGGCCATCGGCCGGCCCTGTTCGCGCAGGTCGTTCACGACCTTTTCACCGGCCTTGATGATCAGGGTCGAGTCTGCGCGTCCGCCGGCCGGCAGGCCATAGTCAGCAGGGTTGAACCCTGCGGCATCGCCCTCGAACTTGACGGATCCGACCGTGAATGCCGGACCGGGCGTGACGGTGACGGTCACCGGGATCGCCTTCCCGTCGGGGAAGGACGGATCCGGCGGCAGGCTGTCGATGTCCTGGCCGTTGACGCGGATCGCCACGGTGCCGCCGTAGCGGGCCTTTTCGTAGAGCGCAGCGAGCAGCCGGTCGCGATCGTCGCGCGCGCGGATGGCAAGACCGAGATCGCCGGAGACGGGCTTTTCCTGCCCCTGGACAAGCTGAGAGCTGTTTTCGAGCGCTTCCTTCAGTTCGTCGTCTTCAGTGCCGGCGTCGAAGGTGAGCGTATAGTTGACCGGGTCGATGACCGGCGCTTCCTCTTCGTCGCTCTCGAAGAACTTCATGCCAAAGAGCTTGAAGGCATGGGCGCTTTTGACGGAAATCGGGCCGAGCGCAAACGAGAAGGCGACTGCAAGCGCAGTTGCGGCCTTCCAGTACGCAATACTCGACCGTGGTGGGGACATTCGCTTCCGCATCCCGTCTTCAGGCGACCCAATACAAACTGCCTTCATATGCGGCGGGGGTCACTATTGCATGCCTAAGGTTTTCCATCTGTTAACGATGACGGCCGGCTGCATCCACCCCCGATGCCGATTTTCGGTGCCGATTTCACGGAAAAAGCTTCGAAATGTTGTCTGCGCAGCACAACCATAGGCTCTGGACAGATGGCGGCCAGCCAAGCGCGCCGGCATCTTGCCGGGCGGTTGGCTGGCTTTGTCTGCGGCTGGTCGGGCTTAGGCGGCTTCCGGCAGCGCCCGCAACTGCGGCACGCGGGAGGCGATGATGACGAGAAACTGGATCAAAAAACCTGCGGCAGCAACGGCCAGACATGCCTCGACGCCGAAGCGCGTGGCGACGACCGCCCCAAGCGCTGCGCCGATCGGCCGAGCGCCGAAGGTGGCCGTGGTGATGAAGGCGGATACACGCCCGAGCATCGCATTCGGCGTGACAGCCTGGCGCAATGTGAGGGTCGCTATCGACCAGAGAACCGGGCCGGTGCCGAACAAAAAGAAGCTCAACCCGGCAAGCGCGCCGGAGGGTACCCAGATCGTCGAGAGCATCACGGCGGCCGCTGCCAACCCGCCGAGCGGACCAAGCGCAATCATCACCCCGAACGGGATGCGGCGCGCAATGGCAGGTGCGGCGAAGGCACCGATCATCATCCCGGCGCCATAGATGCCAAGCGTGATGCCGACGCCGGCCGCCGTCAGGCCGAGGGTGTGAATGGCATAGGCAACATAGACCGCCTGCAGCACGAACCATGCCGTATTGAAGACGATCGCCGTGACGAGAATGGGCCTGAGCAGTGTGTGGCCGGCAAGGAAGCGTGCGCCTTCGACCAGATCCTGAAGAAGCTTGCGCTTGGGGCTGCTCGGCTGGTGGTGATCACCGAGGCCAGCAAGCAGGACGACGGAGAGAAGAGAAAGCGAGGTGGCGGCGACATAGGCGAGCGACGCGCCGGTCCAAGCGACGATTGCGCCGCCGATTGCCGGCCCGCCGGAATAGGCAAGGCTGCGGGCGAGCTCCAGCCAGCGATTGGCATCGGCCAGTTGGTTGCGGGGAACGATCGCCGGGATCAGAGCGGGGGCCGCGACATTGTAGCAGACGGTACCGATGGCGCCGACGAAACCCATCACGGCCAGAAGCGGCAGGGTCAACAGGCCGCTGAGCATCAGCAGCAGCGTGGCGACCAGCGACAGCGCGCGCAGCATTTCCGAGGTGACCATCAGCTGGCGTCGGGAGGCGCGATCAGCGACCAGGCCGGCCGGGATGGAGAGCAGGAGGAACGGAAGCGTCTGCGCCATCTGCAGCCATCCGGTCTCGGCCGGGCCGGCGGCAAGCAGAAGCACCGCCGCAAGTGGGGCGGCCGCCAGCGCCATCTGCTCCGAGAACTGCGCGAACAGGTTGGACCAGCCGATCCGCTTGAAGGCTGACGGCAATGGAGTGCTTGGTATTTTCGACATGGAATGACCTCGATTATGACATCTCGAGGACAGCAGACGGATTTGCGTGGACGATAACCACCCGGTTTGCGCACGCCGGATCATTTCTTGGGCCATGCCCGGATTTGCCGGACACCCGAAACGAAAAACCCCCTCAGGCTATCCGCCATGAGGGGGTGAACGGATCCTCCGGCGGGCTTGCGCCACGCCGGAGGACGATCGTCTTTGCCACGCCTTAGCGCGGGCAGGAGTCGATGTAGCGGCGGCCGTAGCGGTCGCGGTAGTAGCACTGGCCCGGCTGTTCCGTGACATGGCCGATGACAGCGCCGGAAACGCCGCCGATGGCCGCACCGACCGCTGCGCCACGGACGTCGCCGGTGACCGCGCCGCCGATGATCGCGCCGGAAACGGCACCGATGCCGGCGCCCTTTTCCGTCTGGGTGCAGCTTGCGACCGACAGGGCGACCAGCACAAGTGCGATGGCTTTCTTCATGTTGTCCTCTCCGATCTCTACGGATCTCAGCCTGTTGCTGTGTCCGTACTTGGATGATGGCGGAGCCGGGATCATCCCGCTCCACCTGAACTTGCAGTTCGGAAAATACGCGGTCCCCATTGAAAGTCTACGGGGCCTGCGGCTTCTTCCGGCGCGCAAGATAATGATATCGTTCCTGAACGGGAGATGAAGGCGCAGTTCCCGCAGATACAACCGGCGTGGAAAAATTTTGTCGTCCGATGAGCCGTAGCGGTTGCGGCATTCCAAAAAAAGACAAATGATACAAACAAGCCTGCGAAATCCGGGAGGAGTGGATCCGTGGGCGAAGGGCATCGATATCAGTTGGCGCGTATCCTAGTCGCGTGAACCATCTCACCCGACTTTTTGGCCGCGCTCGTGTTGGCATTGACCGACCCCGGAGGAGCGAAATGGCGAAAGTGACAATGACGGTCAACGGCCGTCAGGTGAGCGGGCATTGCGATGACCGCACACTGCTGGTGCAATTCATACGTGAAAATCTTGGACTGACGGGCACCCATGTGGGCTGCGATACCTCGCAGTGCGGCGCCTGCGTCATGCATATGGACGGAAAATCGGTCAAAAGCTGTTCCATCCTCGCCGCGCAGGCGGCAGGGTCCACGATCACCACCATCGAAGGGTTGGCGGCGGACGGCGAACTGCATCCGGTGCAGGCAGCGTTCAAGGCCAATCACGGCCTGCAATGCGGCTTCTGCACGCCCGGCATGGTGATGACCGCCGTCGACATGATCCGCCGGCATCAGGGCCAATTGGACGAGGCGACGGTGCGCGCCGAGCTCGAAGGCAACATCTGTCGCTGCACCGGCTACCACAATATCGTCAAGGCAATCCTTGCCGCTGCCGCCGAGATGAGCGGCGCCCGGGTGGCCGCGGAGTAGCGGCCCGATGAGGGCGGACAAGGCGTCGCCCTGCATGTCATCGAAGGACTGTCGCTGGAAATCTCGGGAGGAGATCGGCAATGGGAGTTGAAGGCATTGGCGCGCGCGTGGCGCGCAAGGAGGACAAGCGGTTCCTGACCGGCAAGGGCCGCTATACGGACGACATGTCCGTGCCGGGCATGAAATATGCAGTCTTCGTACGCAGCCCGCATGCGCATGCGAAGATCCTGAAGGTGGATGCGTCTGCGGCCAAGGGCATGCCCGGCGTGATCGACGTGCTCGACGGCAAGCAGATCCTCGCCGATGGCATCGGCAACCTGATCTGCGGCTGGATGATCCATTCCAAGGATGGCTCGCCGATGAAGATGGGCGCCTGGCGCCCGCTCGCGCATGAAACTGTTCGTTATGTCGGCGATGCCGTTGCAATCGTCGTTGCCGATAGTGTTGCCGAGGCGCGTGACGCGGCCGAGGCCGTCGTCGTCGATTACCAGGAGCTTCCCGTGGTGACCGATGCGTCCAGGGCGCTGGAGGCAGGGCAGCCGCAGCTTCACCCGGAGGCACCGAACAATCTGATCTTCGACTGGCAGATCGGTGACGAAACGGATACCGACAAGGCGATCGCCGCTGCGGCGCACGTCACCGAGATCACGATCCACAACAACCGGCTCTCGCCCAACCCGATGGAGCCGCGCGCGGCGCTCGGCATCTATGACGCCGGCGACGACCACTACACCTGCTACACGACCAGCCAGAACCCGCATGTGGCGCGGCTGGTGATGAGCGCTTTCTATAATGTCGCTCCGGAGAACAAGCTGCGGGTCATCGCACCCGATGTCGGTGGCGGCTTCGGTTCGAAGATCTACATCTATCCGGAAGAGATCGTCTGTCTCTGGGCCTCGAAACGCACGGGCGTGCCGGTCAAATGGACGTCGGATCGCACCGAGGCATTCCTGACCGATGCGCATGGCCGCGACCATGTGTCGAAAGTGAAGATGGCGTTCGATGCGAACAATCGTATCATCGGGCTCAAGGTCGACACGATCGCCAATCTCGGCGCCTATATGTCGCTCTTCTCCTCGGCGGTGCCGACCTATCTCTATGCGACGCTACTGTCAGGGCAATATGACATCCCGGCGATCCATGCGAACGTCCGCACGGTCTACACCAACACGGCGCCGGTCGATGCCTATCGCGGTGCCGGGCGGCCGGAGGCAACGTACCTGCTCGAACGCACGATGGAGACGGCGGCACGCGAACTCGGCGTCTCGCCTGCGGAATTGCGTCGGGTCAATTTCATCCGCTCCTTCCCGCACCAGACGCCTGTCATCATGAACTATGACGCCGGCGACTACGACGCCTCGCTCGAAGCGGCGATGAAGGCGGCCGACTGGAACGGCTTTGCCGCGCGCAAGGCGGAAGCCG
This sequence comes from Ensifer sp. SSB1, assembly GCF_016652895.1. Taxonomy (NCBI): domain Bacteria; kingdom Pseudomonadati; phylum Pseudomonadota; class Alphaproteobacteria; order Hyphomicrobiales; family Rhizobiaceae; genus Ensifer; species Ensifer sp. SSB1. Next base: position 8,419 of record NZ_JAEPRP010000173.1, on the reverse strand, counting down.
CTGGCCGCGGCATGAAGCGCGGCATCGGCATGAGCTGCTACATCGAGGCCTGCGGCATCGCGCCGTCGGCAGCGGTGGGTTCGCTCGGCGCCGGCGTCGGGCTTTGGGAATCGGCCGAGGTGCGGGTCAATGCCGTCGGCACGATTGAGGTCCTGACCGGCTCGCACAGCCACGGCCAGGGCCACGAGACGACCTTTGCCCAGCTCGTCGCCGACCGCTTCGGCGTGCCGCTCGACAGCGTCAACATCGTGCATGGCGATACCGACAAGGTACAGATGGGCATGGGCACCTATGGTTCCCGTTCCGGCGCCGTCGGCATGTCGGCCGTCGTCAAGGCGCTCGACAAGGTGGAGGCCAAGGCGAAGAAAATCGCTGCGCATCTGATGGAAGCGGACGAGAGCGACATCGTCATCGAAAACGGCGAACTAAAGGTCGCCGGTACCGACAAGGCGGTGCCGTGGTTCCAGATGGCGCTTGCCGCCTATACCGCCCACAATCTGCCGGCAGGCATGGAGCCGGGGTTGAAGGAGGGTGCCTTCTACGACCCGGCCAACTTCACCTTCCCGGCCGGTTGCTACATCTGCGAGGTGGAGGTCGATCCGGAGACGGGCCGAACCAAGATCATCCAGTTCGTCGCCGCCGACGACTTCGGCAACATCATCAACCCGATGATCGTCGAGGGACAGGTGCATGGCGGGCTGGCGCAGGGCATCGGCCAGGCGCTGCTCGAAGGCGTGCACTATGATGCCTCGGGCCAGCTTCTGACGGCGAGCTACATGGACTACGCCATGCCGCGCGCCGACGACTTGCCGTCGTTCCAGGTCTCGACCTCGAACACGCCCTGCCCGAACAATCCGCTGGGGATCAAGGGCTGCGGCGAGGCCGGCGCGATCGGCTCGCCACCGGCGCTGATCAACGCCATCACCGATGCCATCGGCAACAACGCGCTCACCATGCCGGCGACACCGCACAAGGTGTGGGCGGCGGCCAACGCGGCCAACTGAGGAGGACACTCATGTACGAGACCCAATATCACCGGGCGTCCTCGGTTCAGGATGCCGTCAGCCGAATGGAAGCGGCCGGCGAAGGCAAATATGTCTCCGGCGGCATGACGCTGATCCCGACGATGAAGCAGCGGCTGGCCGCACCTAGCGACCTGATCGACCTTCGCCATATCGCCGAGATGCAGGGCATCACGGTCTCCGGCCGATCGGTGCGGATCGGCGCGGCCACGACCCATTATGACGTGGCCTCGTCGGCGGCGCTCAGAGCCGTTTGTCCGGCGATCTGCAACCTTGCCAGTCACATCGGCGACCCGCACGTGCGGCACATGGGTACGATCGGCGGCTCCATCGCCAACAACGACCCGGCGGCCGACTATCCGGCGGCGATGCTGGCGCTTGGCGCTACGATCGTGACCAACAGGCGCGAGATCGCGGCGGACGATTTTTTCGCCGGCCTCTTCGAAACGGCGCTGGAAGACAGTGAAATCGTCGTCGCGATCAGCTTCGACGCTCCGGCGAAGGCCGCCTACCAGAAATTCGCCAATCCGGCATCGCGCTATGCGATGACCGGCGTCTTCGTAGCGAGGCGGGATAATGGCGAGGTTCGTGTGGCTGTGACCGGTGCCGGTGCAAACGGTGTCTTTCGCCAGTCGGACATGGAAGCGGCACTTTCGGCCAACTGGTCGCCGGATGCGCTCGCCAATATCAGCGTCGATGCTTCGGACCTGCTCTCCGACATTCACGCCGATGCGGCCTATCGCGCCAACCTGGTGAAGGTCATGGCCAAGCGCGCCGTGGCGGCGGCTTGAACGGCGTCGACATCGCCAATGCGAACAGCAAAAAAGGACGGTTTCGGCCGTCCTTTTTTCATCCTTGCTTGACTTCGATCAAGCTTGCAGGAATGAACATGCGCTAAGGCTTTCTTTGGAATGTTTCAAAACTAGGGCTGTCTGGTTTGAAATGGTTTCCGTGAAAGCAGCGAAGATGCTTCGGCCCGAAAATGCTAGATCATCCGTGATGCATTCATTGGACGCGCAGCGCTTCAGGGGCCTTTTGCCGCAGTTGGCAGATGCCGAGCATTCCGAGGTTGACCCCAGGTCGCTTTGAATCAAGAAAAGCGACCGGGCACTGGAGAAAATGATGGATTTCGAGAATTTCTTTAAGAACGAGCTGGACGGGCTGCATCAGGAAGGCCGCTACCGGGTTTTCGCGGACCTCGCCCGTCATCGCGGCAACTTCCCGAAGGCAGCGCGCCATACGGCTGCGGGCGTTCAGGAAGTCACCGTCTGGTGCTCGAACGACTATCTCGGCATGGGCCAGCATTCTGTCGTCACCGAGGCGATGAAGCACGCCATCGACGAATGCGGCGCCGGCGCCGGCGGAACCCGCAACATCTCCGGTACCAACCACTACCACGTCCTGCTTGAGCGCGAGCTCGCGGACCTGCACGGCAAGGAATCGGCGCTGCTGTTTACCTCGGGATACGTGTCCAACTGGGCCGCCCTTGGTACGCTCTGTTCCAAGATTCCTGGCGTCATCGTCTTCTCGGACGCCGGGAATCACGCTTCGATGATTGAGGGAATCCGTCACTCCAAGTGCGAGCGCGTCATCTTCAAGCACAATTCTGTCGCTGACCTCGAAGCAAAGCTCGCCGCCGCCGATCCGCGCGCGCCGAAGCTCATTGCCTTCGAGTCCGTCTATTCCATGGACGGCGACATCGCGCCGATCAAGGAATTCTGCGACCTCGCCGACAAGTACGGCGCCATGACCTATCTCGACGAAGTCCATGCCGTCGGCATGTACGGTCCGCGCGGCGGCGGCATTGCCGAGCGCGAAGGCCTGATGCACCGCCTGACGGTCATCGAGGGCACGCTCGGCAAGGCCTTCGGCGTCATGGGCGGCTACATCACCGGCTCCGCGGCGCTCTGCGACTTCATCCGCTCGTTTGCTTCCGGCTTCATCTTCACGACGGCGCTGCCGCCGACGCTTGCGGCCGGCGCGCTCGCCTCGATCCGTCATCTGAAGGAAAGCCAGGTCGAGCGCTTCGCGCACCAGGAGCGCGTGCGTCGCCTTCGTTCGCTGCTCGACCAGCGTGGCATTCCGCATATGCCGAACCCGAGCCATATCGTGCCGGTCATGGTCGGCGATGCTGCCAAGTGCAAGTGGATCTCCGACCTGCTGCTCGACAACTTCGGAGTCTACGTTCAGCCGATCAACTATCCAACGGTGCCGAAGAAGACCGAGCGTCTGCGCATCACCCCGACGCCTCTGCACTCGGACGCCGACATCGATCACCTCGTCGGCGCGCTGCATTCGCTGTGGTCGCGCTGTGCGCTGGCCCGCGCCGTGGCCTGAGGCCAATCAAGCCGGCGCCGGGTGCGCCGGTCGAAAAAAATGGACTACTGAAGAAGCCCGGCCGCCAGTTGCCGGGCTTTTTCGTCGGCAGCGAAAACGTCGTCCATCGACGCGGCGGCCGGCAGATCGGCGAGCCTGTCCATGACCTTTTCGACGATCTCTGCCATGGCGAGAAAGCCGGTGCGGCCGGCAATGAAGGCGTCGAGCGCCGTTTCCTTGGCGCCGTTGAGCACGGCGCCCTGAACACCGCCTTCGACCATGGCGCGGCGCGCCAGGCGGATGGCCGGGAAGCGCACTTCGTCCGGCGCTTCGAAATCGAGCCGCGACAGCTTGGCGAAATCGAGCCGTTCGATCGGCAGGTTGCAGCGGCTCGGATAGGAGAGTGCATAGCCGATGGCGGTGCGCATGTCCGGGCAGCCGAGCTGCGCCAGCACCGAGCCGTCGGTGTAGCCGACCATCGAGTGGATGACCGACTGCGGGTGCACGATCACTTCCACCTGTTCCGGCTTCAGCGCAAAGAGGTGCTTCGCCTCGATCATCTCCAGTGCCTTGTTGAACATCGAGGCGCTGTCGATCGAGATCTTCAGCCCCATCGACCAGTTCGGGTGCGCGCGGGCCACGTCCGCGGTCACGTGGCGCATCTCCTCGAGCGACTTGGTGCGGAAGGGGCCGCCCGACGCCGTCAGGATAATGCGCTCGACCGCGTGGCGCTGGTGCTCTTCCAGCACCTGGAAGATGGCGTTGTGTTCGCTGTCGACCGGCAGCAGCCGGCCGCCGCCCTTCTTCACCGCTTCGATGAACAGGTTGCCGGCGGAAACCAGGCACTCCTTGTTGGCAAGCGCGATGTCTGCGCCGCGGCGCGCGGCGGCGAGCGTCGGGGCAAGGCCGGCATTGCCGACAATGGCCGCCATCACCCAGTCTGCGTCACATTCGGCCGCTTCAATCAGCCCGGTCTTGCCGGCGGCAACGGCAATGCCGGTGCCGGCAAGTGCTTCCTTCAGGTTTTCGTATTGGTTTTCGTTGGCGGTGACGGCGAGCTCTGCACCAACCTTCACGGCCTGCTCGGCGAGCAGGGGAATGTTGCCGTTGCCGGTGACGGCAACGACGTCGAACTGCTCACGGCCGCCGAGGCGCTCGATGACGTCGAGCGTGTTGGTGCCGATCGAGCCGGTCGAGCCGAGAATCGTCAGTCGGCGCTTCGCACTGTCGCGGGATGCCATGCCAATACCCATGTTCTTCTTTTCGGACGGGGTGCAGGCGCAGCTTTCGCCGCGCACACGTGATCTTCGCGAGATCGATCCGAGTTTTTTTATGTTGTGCGCTAGGCTCTACAGGCGAATTTCGCCGGCAACAAGGGCGCGGCCTTCAATCCGTCGCGTCTACGGGCTAAGAATCGGGCATCCTTGAGTCGACGCTGGAAGGAATTCGCGATGCTGAAAGTCATTACCGCCGTTTCCTGCGCTTGCGTGACCATCGAGATGGCCTCGATGCAGCCCGTTGCGGCCGAAGACGTGCCACAGCAGCTCGTCGGCACCTGGCTTGCCGAGGATATCGGTGGCGGCGGCGTGATAGACAATCTGCAATCGACGCTCGAAATCCGCGAGGACGGCACGTATGGCGGCATGGCCGGCTGCAACCATTTCACCGGCACCTTCAGCCTTTCGGGCTCGAAGATCACCTTTGGTCCCGCTGCTGCAACGCGCAAGATGTGTGTGCCGGCGGCGATGACCCAGGAGCAGAAATTCCTGGAGGCGCTTCGCAGCGAACTCTCCTGGACCGTCGAGGGCTCCAAGCTCGTGCTCAACAAGCCGGAGGGCAGGACTGCGATCAAGCTCGCGTTGATGGCGGCCGGTTCCGAAGGGGCTGACGTGACCTTCCGCGTTCCGGGGGCCGGTGCGGTCGATCGGCAAACGATGCGCTACGACTGCGGCGGCAAGGCCGTCGAAGCGGAGTACATCAATGCCGGTCCGATTTCACTGGTGACCTTCACGATCGACGGCACCTTTGTCGTCGCCTCCAATGTGATTGCTGCTTCCGGCGCGAAATATGCCGGCGGCCAGTACATCTGGTGGACCAAGGGCGACGAAGCGACACTGTTCGACGCGACGAAGGGCGACGAAGACCAGGGTATCGCCTGCAAGCCGGCGACCTGAGGCAGACCTCCCGGCAACCGTATTTTTCGACCCGGCCAAAGAAGTTGGCGGAGAATTCGGAACTTTTGCCCGCGCTCCATAGTTACAATTCCGGCGCCATCGCGTTGTCGTTGTGAAAAGGGAGTTGATCCATGGGGCTGCTTATCGGAATCCTGATTACGTTCCTTGTCATCGTTTTGGTGCTTTATCTCGTCCAGCGGTTGCCGCTCGACGCGCGCGCCAAACAGATCGTCCAGACCATCGTGATCATCATCGGCATCATCTCTCTGTTGAAATACCTGGCCGTCTTCTGACGTGCCGCCTTCCAGCGAAAGGCCGCCGGATCGCAAGGCCCGGCGGCCTTTGGCTATGCGCTGCATGCTGACAAAATCTGACAGCGGCAACGCCTAGGTTCCGGGCATCGAAAAGGAGATCCGACGATGCTTTCACCGAACCTCATCCTGCTCTATGTGAACGACCCGGCAAAAAGTGCTGCGTTCTATACCGACCTCTTTGGGCGCGAACCCGTTGTGTCCTTCCCGACCTATGTCGCCTTCGCGCTCGAAAACGGCCTGACCTTCAGCCTCTGGTCCACGGAGGCGAGGGACTTTGTCTCTTCCGGCAGCGGGCACCGTTCGGAACTCGCCTTCATGGTAAAGGACGATGCCGAGGTCGAGCGCCTGTATGATGGCTGGCGAGGCAAAGGGATCACGATCGAGCAGGAGTTGAAAACGGCCGTTTTCGGCCGCACCTTCGTCGCGTTCGACCCGGATGGCCATCGCCTGCGCGTATGCAGGCCGGATGATTGAGTTGCCAGTTGAACCAAGTATTGCCGGTATTGGCAAAGAATGGTTCTATGTCGACATGGGGGCTAATCGTCGTTTGGTTTCGATCATCGTTGCCGTGACTCTATTGTTCGCGGTGATCGATGTTGTGTGGCTGCCGGTTTCAACAATCAGCCTTGATCCGCGAAACTTTGGTCGCCTGGCAAAGGCGGCCTCGGCCGCATTAGCCGCCTATCTCATCGGCAGACTTGTCCTTTACCGCCTGCGCGACGAAAGCTCTTGGGCGGCCCGAGCGATGCGCTGGGCCGCCGAAAGCCTGATTGTGCTGGCCGCAGTCTCCATGATCTTCTTGCCGCTCGGATTCGTCAGTGCGATCTTCATGTATATCGCCTCGGCGACCCAGGTTCCCCTGGTCGATGGCAACTTGGCGGCACTCGATGCGACACTCGGATTCGATTGGCGTTCGTTTCTGGAGACGACAAATGGGTCCCCGCCAGTCGCCTGGGCACTGGTGATTGCCTATCACAGTCTGACGCCTCAGGTGATTGGGCTGTTTCTGCTGTATAGTGCGGTTCGCCGAGCAGACAAAGCTTTGGAGTTCGTCGCGCTGCTTGCGGTGTCCTCGGTGTTTACCGGCCTGTTGATGGCGATGTTTCCAGCCGCCGGCGCCTATGCCTATTTCGATCCTGCGCCCGAAACCTTCGACGCTTTCACGGCGCAAGCCGGGATGTGGCACTACTCCGAACTGCTGAGGCTGAGGTCCGGGGAAAGCTTCAACCTCTTCGTTGCAAATGCGCAAGGCCTTGTGACCTTCCCTTCCTACCACACGGCCGTCGGGATCATGATCGTCTATTCCTTGCGCAGACTTCGCTGGGTTGCTGCCCCGATCGCGGTTTTGAATGCCGTAATGATCGTCGGCACGCTGCCGGAGGGCGGGCATCATTTGAGCGATGTGATCGCCGGCGCAATGGTCGCCGTGGTTTCCATCCTCGTGGTTCGAGCGGTCATGGTAATGGGGCAGGAACGCTATCTGCCCGAGCAGGCTGCGGCGGCGCCGTAGGCCCTGGCCGAAACAAGAAGGGCCAAAACAAAAAAGGCCGGGGCAAACCCGACCTTCCTCATCACCTTCCGTCGATGCCAGTTCATCCGTGGTCATCAAGAAGGTGTGACTGTTCAATAGCTTGTGTTCGTGACAGGCAAATGACGAACCGCTCTTTCTGATCGAACTGATCGAGTGCGAAGCGGCCGGTGCCGTTTGCGGTCACCATTTCCCCAGGTGCGCGCCGCCATCGACGTTCAGCACCTCACCGGTTATCCGCGGCGCCCTGGTCAGGAACAGCACGGCATCGACGATCTCGTCGACACTGGAAATGCTGTGCATCGGCGAGAGCGTGCTCAGGAAATCCTTCGGGTTGTCCTTGTGGAGCGGTGTGTCGACGACGCCTGGTGCCACGACGTTGACGCGGATTCCGTCCCTTGCGTATTCCATGGCGATATTCTTCGAGATCGCGTTGATGCCGCCCTTGGTCAGCATGGCGACCGAGGCGTTCATGCCTGCGATCGGGTGGTCGGCGAGCGGCGTCGTGATGCTGACGATGCTGCCGCCTCGCTTCTGCGCCAGCATCTGCGTGACGACCAGTTGGGTCAGGTGCAGGAAGCCCTCGATGTTGGTGGCGCTCAGCAGTCGATAGTCCTCAGCCGTGTAGTCGACAAAGGGCTTGGTGAAGAAGATGCCGGCATTGTTGACGAGCGCGCCGATCGAGCCGAAGCGGTCGATCGCGGTTTCGACGACCCGTTTGGCCGTGGCTGGATCGGCGATATCGCCGTCGACCCGCGCGAGTCTGTCCGACTCTGTGATTTCGCGCGATCGGCTGACATTGCGCGAGGTCGCGACGACGCTATAGCCCTCTGCCAGAAAAGCATTTGCCAGGCCCGCGCCGATGCCCTGGGATGCACCGGTGACGATGGCGACTTTGTTTGTCATCTGATCTCTCCGTGGTTGGACGGTTTCGGTGAGATCAATATGGCTGCCACCCGATTGCGCGATTAGATGGAAATATATGGAATTACTTTTCCAGCAGTGCAAAAATATTCGGCATGGTCGATCTGAACGATATCGCGGTCTTTGCGGCCGTTGCCCAAT
>NZ_JAEPRP010000174.1:6469-15575 GCF_016652895.1 Ensifer sp. SSB1 | reverse complement strand
GCAAGTATGAGCGCCGTCGGTACCGACATTTGGCCGCTCGCGAGCGGCCGGTGACGCTTCTTTGCGTGGCGGCGGTCGTTCGAAAGGTCCGAAAGGTCGTTGATGACGTAGACCGCCGAAGCGAGGAAGCTGAACGCGAAGAAGGCAATGATGACGCTGACGATCGCGTCGAAATGCAGGACCTCGTGATTGAGGATCATCGGCACGCCGATCAGCACGTTCTTTGCCCACTGATGCACCCGAATGGATTTCAGCGGCGCCAGCACGCTCACCTTGCCGGTATCCAGACACTCGGCATCATGACTGCGGCGCCATTTTTCGGCAGCGGCATCAGGCGCAACCACAATCGCGCGGCGCGCCACCTCGAAGACGGCGATGTCGTCGCGGCTATTGCCCATGTAGTCGAACGCGCCGTCGCCGAAACGATCGACCAGCGCCTGGCGCTTGCGGCTGCTCGTCAGATTGAGCGCATCGGTCGAATGCATGACCGAGGAAAAGAGGCCGACGTGATCGGCAATATCCCGGGCAACCGACGGCGCCGCACCGGTGACGAGTACCAGTTCGCGGCCCGTCTTTCTCTCCTCGGCGAGCCGGTCGATGACGGCCTGCCGGTAGGGCCAGTCCTGCGCCCTGCGCCCGGAACGCAAGGCCACCTCGTGTTTCAACCGCGCCTTGCCCTTTGCCAGCCAGAGCAGCATGGGAAAAAGCATCAGGGGGTTGCGCAACAGGATGATCGCCGCGCCTTCCCACAGTGTATCGGCGGCCAACAGAGTACCGTCCAGATCCACACACAGCGGAATGTGCCGTGTCTCGGTGCGCGCGTCCATGATTTCCATCCCAGCCATAATTGCCGGCATGATGACGTCTTCAACTTTCCAGAGTGGAAACACGGGCCACAATCTCGCCCGGAAACTGTCGACCTGGTTAACAAATGTCGGCAGCGCTGACCAAGGTCAGTGGCGGCCGATCCAGTTCAACGCATCGCGCCAGTCAGTCATGCGCACCGGGGTGCCGTGTGAGCCGCTTTCGAACAGGACGAAGCGTGTCGGATAGCCTTGAGCCTTCAGCGTGCGATAAAGTGCCTTCTGGCTCTCGGCCGGATAAACGCTGTCGCGGCTGCCATGGCTGAAGAACATGGGCAGCTTCGCCTTGTAGGCGGCACTCTTCGTGAAATCGGGGTCGCTCACGCCACCCATCACCATCATGCCGCTGAGAGCGGCGACAGCGGAGGGATCGCGCGAAACGCCCCAGCAGATGAAGCTGCCCATCGAGGCGCAGGCCAGTACCACAGGCCGGCCGCCCGAGCGCTCTGAGACCTGCCTGACCAGGCCGGCAATATCCGCGGCACCTGATGTGTCGAAGGAGCGGACGCTCGGTGCGTAGTAGACGCCACCGTTGGCGACGGCGAGGTTTTTCAGCCGATTGAAGTTGCCGCCAAAGGAAAAATCGTTGGTGCCGAGCCGTCGGTCGCCACCGCGACCGTGGATGAAGATCACCGTGAAGGCAGCGCCGCGGTCCGGACCGACGCGGGTCACGTCAAGCGGACGGCCGCCGATGTCGAGCGTCTCGTTGACCTGCTCGCTTTTCACGCCCAGAGAAACATAGGCGCGCTTCACCCGGCGTTCCGGGATTTCGTCCCGTTCGTTGATATCGCGCAATTCCTGATAGTCGACGGTCAGGTCATCACCGTCATCATTTTGCTGCAGCACCTTGCCATAGGAGAAGAGCTCGTCCTTGAAGGGCTTCAGTGCCTGCGCCTGGACGACAGAAGCTGCGGAAAAGAAGGCAACGGCCAGCAGAAGCCGACGAAACGGAAAAACAATTGTGGACACGGCCAATGACGGGCTCCCTCGTTCGCCGAAAGCCTTGCCATCGCCCGGACGTCAAAGCAACACTTGCGCCATGACACGGCCGTGAAGGCGGATTTTCGCCAAGGCCGACGCCGGCATTCTCCTTTTGTTCGCGTATCCTGTGAGAGTCTGGCAGAATTCAGATGATTCGACCGCCGGGGGATGGCGGCAAAGCCGAGGTCTTGCTATGGCCTCAGGCATCCCCATACGACAGGAACGATCCGAACGGCCCCATGGACGACAACAGCGACCTCTTTTCAATGCCCGAGCAACCGAAGCCCGTACAGCCGAGCGCCAAACCGGCTGTGCCAGCGGCACCCGTCGTGCGCGAAGAGCCTCGCCCTGCCCCGAAAGGCAGTGATGGCAGTGATTATGATGCGTCGGCAATCGAGGTGCTCGAAGGCCTGGAGCCGGTGCGCCGTCGTCCGGGCATGTATATCGGCGGCACCGACGAAAAGGCGCTGCACCATCTCTTCGCCGAAGTCATCGACAACTCGATGGACGAAGCGGTGGCCGGCCATGCCAACTTCATCGAAGTGCACCTCGACGCAGACGGCTTCCTGACCGTCACCGACAACGGTCGCGGCATCCCGGTCGAGAACCATCCAAAATTCCCGGGCAAGTCGACGCTCGAAGTCGTCATGACGGTTCTGCATGCCGGCGGCAAGTTCGACGGCAAGGCCTACGAGACCTCCGGTGGTCTGCATGGTGTGGGCGTTTCCGTCGTCAACGCGCTGTCCGATGCGCTCGAAGTGGAGGTTGCGCGCAATCGCAAGCTCTATCGCCAGCGCTTCTCCCGCGGCATTCCGCAGGGCGGGCTCGAAGAACTCGGCGATGTGCACAACCGCCGCGGCACCCGCGTTCGCTTCCATCCGGACCCGGATATTTTCGGGCCGCATGCGCATTTCGAGCCCGGCCGGCTGTTCCGCATGGCGCGCTCGAAGGCCTATCTCTTTGGCGGCGTCGAGATCCGCTGGTCCTGCGATCCCTCGCTGCTGCAGGAAGGCTCGGAGATCCCGGACAAGGCTGTCTTCCACTTCCCCGGCGGCCTGAAGGACTATCTCGCCGCAACACTCGGTAAGGAATTCACCGTCACCCGTGAGATCTTCGCCGGCAAGTCGGAGAAGGCAAACGGGCACGGCTCGCTCGAATGGGCGGTCACCTGGTACGGCGGCGACCAGCAGGTCCATTCCTACTGTAATACCATCCCGACGCCCGAGGGCGGCACGCACGAGGCGGGCTTCCGCATCGCGCTGACCAAGGGCCTGAAGAACTATGCCGAGCTGACGCAGAACAAGCGGGCGGCGATCATCACCACCGACGACGTGATGATTTCGGCAGCAGGCATGCTTTCGGTCTTCATTCGCGAACCGGAATTCGTCGGCCAGACCAAGGACAAGCTTGCGACGGTCGAGGCCCAGCGCATCGTCGAAAACGCACTGCGCGACCCATTCGACCACTACCTTGCCGACAATCCGGGCGAAGCCGCCAAGCTGCTCGACTGGGTCGTCGAGCGTGCAGAAGAACGCGTGCGCCGACGCAAGGAAAAGGAAGTCAACCGCAAGACGGCAGTGCGCAAGCTGCGCCTGCCGGGCAAGCTCGCCGACTGCTCGCAGAACACCGCAGAAGGCGCCGAACTCTTCATCGTCGAAGGGGACTCTGCAGGCGGATCGGCAAAGCAGGCACGCAACCGCGCCAACCAGGCGATCCTGCCGTTGCGCGGCAAGATCCTCAACGTCGCAAGCGCCGGCCGCGAGAAGCTTAGCGCCAACCAGCAGATCACCGATCTCGTCCAGGCGCTTGGCTGCGGCACCCGCAGCAAATACCGCGAAGAGGACCTGCGCTACGAGCGCATCGTCGTGATGACCGACGCCGACGTCGACGGCGCGCACATCGCCTCGCTGCTGATCACCTTCTTCTATCAGGAAATGCCTGAACTGATCCGCGGCGGTCACCTCTATCTCGCCGTGCCGCCGCTCTATCGCATCAGCCAGGGCTCGAAGACGCTTTATGCGCGCGACGATGCGCATCGAGAAGAATTGATGCGCACCGAGTTTTCCGGTCGCGGCACAGTCGAGATCGGTCGCTTCAAGGGTTTGGGCGAGATGCTGCCGGCGCAGCTCAAGGAAACGACGATGGACCCGAGGTTCCGCACGTTGCTCAAGGTCGAGATCGACGAGATCGATTTCGAAGGCACGCGCGAGGCGGTGGACAATCTCATGGGTACCAAGGCCGATGCCCGCTTCCGCTTCATCCAGGAGCGCGCCGTATTTGCCGAGAACCTGGACATCTGATCCGGAACTGTTGCGAAAATGCGCACGCTTCTTGTGCGCCCTGAGCCATCAAGATCGAAAGCGGCGGCCCGAGGCCGCCGTTTCCGTTTTCAAGTCCTTGCGGTAAGCGGGCGAAGAGAGATCATGCCGTCTTGCGAACTGGCTTTTCCATGAACAGGCTCAGCGGATCCGGCTGGTAGTCTCCGAAAGGTGAACGCTCGACATAGCCGGTCGCCTTGTAAAGCCCGATCGCCTCGGGCTGATAGATGCCGGTTTCGAGGCGAATTGCCGTGTAGCCAAGATCACCCGCACGCGCCTCCAGGGCCTGCAACAACAGCTTGCCGACTTTCAGGCCCCTCGCCTCAGGATCGACGAACATGCGTTTGATCTCGGCCGTGCCGTTACCGGCTTCCACGAGCGCGCAGCAGCCGACGATGTCATCCTCGCGGCGGGCCACCAGGAACGAGACCCCGGCCTGCTCCAGGCTCGATAGGTCGACCATATGATTGCTTTCGGCAGGATAGAGCGAAGCGGCATAAGCGTCGGAGAGTTCCAGCAGACGCACGACCGCGGCTTGGCGTGGGGACTCCAGGGCTATCGTTACGGCAGGCAATGATTTCGTCCTTCTTGGCTTCAGCGATTTGTGCCGGAGGTTAGTGCCACCCTTACCGCCAGCCAATACGTCAAATGACGCAGGGTCCCGGTACTCGCCCTATCAATCCGGCTAAACGGCTGAAACAATTTGTTCCGCGTCGCCGACAACGCTGCCCTATTTCGGGGAGAATCGTGCAGGCATAGGTTGATCCGACCACAACCTCCAGGGACCGACAGGAACACCATGCAAGCGGCGCTGATTGTCATGACCATTCTCGGCTGCGACCACGACGTCAGCCAATGCCAGTACATTTCGACGGTCAATGGTACATGGCCATCGATCGCCCAATGCGACACGGATTCGCAGGCGCAATTGCCGAAGTTCTCGAATGCCAACTATCCGGTCGTCGTCGCGATGTGCGAGAGTTCCGGTCCGGCCCTCGCCGACCTCAGCCCGCCACCGGCCGGTTCCCAGCAGAGCCAGACACCACCTCCACAAGTGGCCGAACCGGTGTCGGAGCCAAACCTGCCGAAGTGGACACTGGCCTTCCTCTCAGGCGCCATCCCGGATCGAGAGAAGCTCAAGACGATCGTTACAAAGCCGGTGCACTATATCGAAGACGGCTATTCCTGGGTCGCCCGCCGCTTCACCAACTAGCGGTCTCGCTCAAACCAGACCGGCAGCAATCAGGCTTTCGGCGCTGGCTGCTACGGCCGTTTCTGCGGTTCGCGGCTGCCACCCCAGAACGCGACGTGCCTTTTCGTTGGAAATACGGGAGTCGCGTCCCAATTCCCGCACGATCAGCCGCAAGCCGGCATCAAAGGGCGCAGCCAAGCCTGCCAGCCAATTCGGCAGAATGAACTTTGGCAGCTTGGCGGCATGCTCCGGAAACCGCCGGCGCAGGACGGACGCCATGTCGGCAAGTGACAACGTCTCGGCGGCGATCAGAAACCGCTCGCCCGCGGCTCCCGCGACCGTCATTGCCCGGACATGGGCGTCAGCAACGTCACGGATGTCAACGACGGGTACGCTGAACCTCGGCAGAGCGGGATAACCACCCCTCAGAAGGTTGCGAACCACGGCGACAGAGGTGCCTATCTCGCGCCCGAGCAGCGGCCCAAGGACCATGCCGGGATTGACCACTGCCAACTCGAGCCCGTTTTCGGCCGCATAGTCCCAGGCCGCACGCTCCGCAAAGGTCTTTGATCGGTAATAGGGCGTCGCCAGCGGTGATTGCGGGTCGGTCCAGTCGGTCTCCGTGAAAGGAGCGCGGCCAGCCCCGTAGATGACGGCGGCAACAGAAGAGGTGAGAACGACGCGGCGAACGCCGGCCAAATGAGCGGCCTGAAGGACACGCAGCGTGCCGTCCCGCGCCGGCCCGATCAGATCGGCTTCATCCGCAGGCAGCCGCGCCGGGAACGGCGATGCAGTGTGCAAGACATGGGAAACGCCAACGAAGGCCTCAGCCCAGCCTCTTTCCCCCAGGAGGTCCGCTTCGACAAAGGCCAGTTTTCGTCCTTCCGTACCGCCGGCAGCGCGGATCGATTCTTCGATCTCCTCCTTGCGCGCCAGATCACGAACGGTGCCGCGCACGTCGTAGCCCTGCCGTAACAAGAGAAGCGCGACGTGACGCCCGACAAAGCCGCCTATGCCGGTTACAGCGACGGTTGCGTCGGCCCTCACGTTCATGCGTCAGTTCCTCATTGGCCACGAGCCCGCATCGGGCTGCCAGCAGAATTGGGTGGAGAGGTCGCGGGATGCAAGCGGGATGCAAACGGCCGCGACGGAAGTCAGGCTGCCTGGCGCGCTGCAAGTTCCGCATAGCTGCGGGCCGACTGGCGCTCCTCGGCAAATGCCAGGCGCTCGAGCAGGTCGATCATCGCGGTATTGACCGGCGACGACGAGCGCTCGTTCCTTAGCCGCGCGAGCAGCGCCTTGGAAACGGACGCCGTGCCGTCGTGTCCAGCTGCCGTATCCTGGCGCCAGAGAAGCACGGCCGCCGCAAAGGTTTCGCTGACATCGTGGCCGAGGCCGGCACTCTCGAACAGAGCGCGGATCGAGTGAACGCGACCGCCGGACAGGATGGAGCGCACACGCCTCTCGCAGACGCCAGAGAGATCGACGATCGCCGCCGAGAAGAATTCCGCGCGACCGGTGACGAGCGCGTGGAGCAGGAAGGCCGGGGTCAGGCGGCCGGTCTCGCGCAGATGCGACACGAGGCCAGGCAATTCCTCCACCGCCAGTGTGCCTGCCATGCCGACGGCGGCAATGTCGCAGGCTTCCCGGGTGATCCGCTGAACCCGGGCTTCGCCGATCGCCATCTGCACCAGACCGAAGGCGGCCAGCGCCGCCCCCACCTCTTCCACCAGCGCATGGCGGGCATCGCTTGGGAGGTCCGGCCGTGCAAGCAACAGGTCGCGTACGGCCGCCGAGCAGCCGAGACGCTCGGCGATGCGTTTCAGCGAGCGGCGCGAAAGGTTGGCGCCGGTATTTTCCAGAAGGATCAGCACCTCTTCCTCACCGCCGATTTCAGCGAGGGCGGCGCACACGGCGCGGGAGACGAAGCTGCGCGCCGCGATCAGCGCGCGCGTCTCGAGCGTACCTCTGGCAGCGAGATCGACCAGATCCTCGTCAGTCAAGACAGGCGAGCGGGAGATGACGACATAGGCAATTTCGGGCTGGTCTTCGGCAAGGCCGAGAATGATGGCGCGTGGAACGGACGAGCAGCCACAAAGCGCATCGGCGAGTGCGCGCCGAACCTTTGGCGACGGATCGTCGAGCAGGAACGTCATCGCCATCTCCGCCGCGCGGCGGTCGAGGCCATTCATCTCAGCGCCGACATAGGCGCGACCGAGCGCGCTGGCAGCGCGGGTTCGTTCGCCCGTTCTCGCCGTTTCCACCCAGCGAAGAAATGCTTGTATGATCACCTACGCCCCACTAGACCACGCCAATGCCACCGATGTTCAAACCCTAGCCGGCAAAGGTTTAAGATTGGTTCACCATGTCTGTTAACCGCTCCCAAACCATGAATCCGCTGCTGATCACCGATGGCACGCCTCCGACCATGGACGTCCTTGCGCTCAATGCGTTCTCTGGCGTGATCACGGATATCGGGTGCGACGCAGAAATACTGCGTGGCTGGGCGCGGTTGGCAGGCCGAAGCTTCGACCTTTTTGCGCGCGCCGAACCACTGGAACGGCTGGACGAAGAGGCATTGAACCGGATCATCGTGAGCGGTGTAGACGGTATCGTTCTTTCCGGATGCCGCGGGCGCGCCGACATACAACAGTTCGACGTGATGCTGCGGGTGGCGGAAGCCACCAATGGCATCGCGCCTAACCGGATCCGGATCTATGCAGAATACGGCAGTTCGCCGGAGGGCCTGTTGTCGCCCTATCCTCTGACACATGCGTCGCCCCGCCTGGAAGCGTTGGTCTTCAACGGTGCGGCGCTCGCAAAATCGCTTGGCTGCCTGGAGCCGACCAGCGCGCCCCACCAGCGTGTGGCAGCACCTATCCTCGCAGGACGGTCCTATGTGGTCCTGAAGGCGGCAGAAGCCGGCGTGCCTGCCTATGAGGTGTTGCCCGCCTGCGCCGATGAAGCCGCGACACGGTGGGCGCAATCGCTGAGCCTTGACAACGGCTTTGCCTCGGTCGTTTGCAGTTCGATCGAGCAGGCAGTCGTCGTCAGCGTCGCGTGACCTATCCGGCGCACAATATCGCTGATCTCAACGGGTCGGGCGCGTCATCTGGAAGACATCGCCGCCGTCGCAATAATCCATATAGCCAAGACGGGCGAGCGGCCTGACCGTCGCCATGTCGAATCGGCCATCGCGGATTGCTTCTTCGCGGATATGAATGCCGACGACCTGACCTATGACGACATAGTTGTCGGACACTTCGCCATCCAGGCCCTTCGGTTGAAACATTTCCGTCGTCCGGCACTCGAGCGCAGCAAAGGCCTCGGCAACGAACGGCGCCTTCACCAGGGTGCCGTCAACCGGCGTGAGTCCGGCGATCTCGAATTCGCTCTCGCCGTGCGGCGCCGGTATCGACGTCTTGTTCACGGCTTCGGCGAGACTACGGCTGGCGAAGCTCGCCGTGAACTCGCCAGTTGCTTCGATGTTGCGGACCGAATCCTTGTATCCGCTCGACGAAAACATCACGAGTTTCGGCCGGTCGGCGATGACATTGAAGAAGGAATAGGGCGCGAGGTTCAGCGAGCCGTCAGCCGACCGCGTGCCGATCCAACCGATCGGCCGCGGCGATACGATGGCCTTGAAGGGGTCATGCGGCATGCCGTGACGATTCGAGGCCGTATCGTAGAACATCAGGCGCCCTCACCGACCCAAGTGACGATCTCTGCGAGTTCCGGCCGCGGCCGTTCCG
>NZ_JAEPRP010000174.1:0-6459 GCF_016652895.1 Ensifer sp. SSB1 | reverse complement strand
CCATCGCGGTACCGATGTGAATGAAGCCGGCTAGCTTCTCACCCGGCTGGACGCCCAGCAAGGGATAAGCGCGCTCGTCGAAGGCGAACCATTCGGTCAGCCAGTTGGAGGCATAACCGAGTGCGTTTGCGGCCATCAGCAGGTTGAGGCATACGGCGCCGGCAGACATCAACTGCTCCCATTCCGGGATCTTGAAGTGCGGCGCAGCCGTGCTGACCACGGCGACCACGACCGGCGCGCGCGTCAGCCGCGTTTCCTCGACCTTGATCATTTCTTCCGAGAGATCGGGCTTCGCTACAAGCGCCATCGCCTTCAGCTCTGCGCTGATGCGCGCCCTCTCCTCGCCGCGATAGACGATGAAACGCCAGGGGGCGAGCTTGCCGTGGTCCGGCACGCGCGAGGCGAGCTTCAGCATCTCCTCGACCTCGGCCTTGCTGGGACCGGGTTCGCCCATCTGGAATGCAGGGATCGAGCGACGGGACGCGAGATAATCAACAAGCTTAATTTCGGTTTTCATGTCGGATGAATTCCACTAATTTGCCGCAGCATCGGCAGCCACGAAAATGCCATATCGGCGTCCCAAGTGGAGTCACTCAGTCAGGAAGTCAACTGCTCTCATGCGTGCATGCTCTCGTATTTTCCTCAGAACCGGCCTCGCGATCCTTATCGCCGGCGCTGCTGCAGGAAGCGTGCTTGCTGAGGATGCGACCCAGGCCTTCGAGAGTTTTCCCTCGATCGCCGGCCCCCGCAAGATGCCGAAGCTTACGGGCTTCAGCCCGATGACATCAGATCCAATCGCCGACGGTACCTTGAAGGATGTGAAGCTCGAAGCACTGCTCACCGAGAAAGGCGCCCCTGTCGAGGCCGGCCTGACCTGGCGCGTGTTCAGCCCGATCCCCGGAAGCGACGGAAAGCTGCCGCTTCTCGCCACGTCGGAAGGCGGATCGACCGCGTTCAACGTCGTGCCGGGTGACTATTTCGTCAATGTTTCCTTCGGACGCGCCTCCGCAACACGCAAGATCCGCGTTCCCCAGGAAGGCACGCTGGAGAAGCAGGTTCTGGTTCTCGATGCAGGCGGCATCAAGCTCAACGCCGTCTCTGGCAGCGATGTGCGCATACCGCCGGCCGAACTCAGCTTCTCCGTCTATTCCGCCGACACCAAGAGCGACGGCGAACGGGCGCTCATCATGTCGGATGTGAAGCCGAATACGGTGATCCGGCTCGGCGCCGGAACCTATCATGTGACATCGAGCTACGGGGCCACCAACGCCTCGACCGCCGCCGACATCCAGGTCGAAGCCGGCAAGCTGACGGAAGCGACCATCCAGCATCGCGCCGCCAAGCTGACGCTCAAGCTGGTCTCAGAGCCCGGCGGCGAAGCGATCGCCAACACCGCATGGACGATCCTGACGTCGGCCGGCGACACGGTGGATGAAGAGAACGGCGCCTTCCCGACGCTGGTCCTGCTCGAAGGCAGCTATTCCGCCGTCGCGCGCTACAAGGACAAGATCTACGAACGCGACTTCACGGTGAAGGCCGGCGTCAACACGGACGTGGAAGTGCTGCTCAGCAGCGGTGGCAACGATGCGAACACCAATCCGGGCGTCGTCTCCGACGCACAGGACTAGCTTCAACGCAGCGACAGGCGGTTAACGTTGCGTCAGCCCGCGCGCCTCATGAATCGCCTACGCGGCGGCGCCATGGAGAAGACCGCGTCATAGATGCGGGCCAGCAGGTCCTTGCGATCACCACAGGCACCGAGGTCCTCGGGCGTCAGCACGCGGCCGATGCGCGCCGCAATCGTCGTTCCGGACAGGCGCCGGAACTCGCGGATCAGCAGCGAAAGCCTCAGCGTCAGTGAGATCTTGCTCGCCAGATGGAACATGGGACCGTTCTGGCCTTCGAAATAGATCGGGATGACGCTTGCCCGCGCGGCCTGGATCAATTTTGCGGGAAAGATCTTCCAGGGCAGGTCTTCGGCGCGGCCGAAGCCCTTGGGGGCTGTCGCGACGCCGCCGGCGGGAAAGATCACGATGGTCACACCTTCCTTCAACAGGCGCAGCGCTTCATGGCGCGTCGCCATGTTGACGGCCAGCGCCTCCTTCGTCTCCTCGAACGACACCGGCAGCGAGTAAGGCGCCATTTCCGGCACCTTCAGCAGTTCGTTGTTGATAAGGACGCGGAATGGACGGCCAAGCTGTTCGGCAAGCGCCAAAACGGCGATGCCGTCGCCGATGCCGAAGGGATGATTGGCGATGATGACGATCGGCGTATCGGGCAATTGCCGCGGCGGCCACTCGCCTTGGGTTCGCAGCTTCACATCGATCAGCTGCAGCATTTCACCGAAGACCCGATCGCTCTTGCCGACAATGTCGGACCGCCAGCGCGTGTAAAGCTTTGCATAGCGGTTGCGGCCCGACAGGCCCTCGATGGAGCGAATGAACCAGCGCTTCAGGCGCCGGTCGTTTTCATTGGCGTAGGACAGCTCTTTGAACTGCACGGAAATCTCCGAGGGATACGATCTTATCCGGATATTCCGCTAATATGACAGTTTGCTGACAAAGCAAGTGCCCGGGGGTTCAACCCCGGGCTTTCTTTTCCGCCTTGCGCTTGAGATCCGGGGCCATGGCTTCCAGAGCGAGAGAGGCAATCGCTTCGTCGAGCGTCATCGCAGTCTGCGCCTGCGAACCCAGACGGCGGATGTTGACCGAACGCTCTTCGGCTTCGCGCTTGCCGCAGACGACAATGACCGGAACCTTCGTGACCGAGTGTTCGCGAACCTTGTAGTTGATCTTCTCGTTGCGGAAGTCGGTCTCGACGGTCAAGCCCGCGTCGCGCAGAAGCTCGGCAACCTCACGACCGTAGTCGTCAGCTTCCGAGGTGATCGTCGCGACGACGATCTGCAACGGCGAAACCCACAGCGGCATGTGGCCGGCGAAGTTCTCGATCAGGATGCCGAGGAAACGCTCCATCGAGCCGCAGATGGCGCGATGGATCATGACCGGCTGGCGCTTTTCCGATTCCTTGTCGATGTAGAAGGCACCAAAGCGCTCCGGCAGGTTGAAATCGACCTGGGTCGTACCGCACTGCCATTCGCGGCCGATGGCGTCCTTCAGCGTGTATTCGAACTTCGGACCGTAGAACGCGCCCTCACCCGGCAGGATGCCGGTCTTGATGCGGCCTTCCGACTGCGCCTCAATCGTCTTCAAGACGTCCATCATCACGCTTTCGGCGCGATCCCAGAGCTCGTCGGAACCGACGCGCTTGTCCGGACGGGTGGAGAGCTTGACCACGACTTCCTTGAAGCCGAAGTCCTCATAGACCGAGAGGATGAGGTCGTTGATGCGCAGGCATTCCGCCGCCATCTGCTCGTCGGTGCAGAAAACGTGGGCGTCGTCCTGGGTGAAGCCACGCACACGCATCAGGCCGTGCAGCGCGCCCGACGGCTCGTAACGGTGAACGTTGCCGAACTCAGCCAGACGCACCGGAAGCTCGCGATAGGACTTCAGCCCATGCTTGAAGATCTGGATGTGCCCCGGGCAGTTCATCGGCTTCAGCGCGAAGACGCGGTCGTCGTCGGTTTCATCGCCGGCGACCGTCACCTTGAACATGTTGTCGCGGTACCAGCCCCAGTGACCCGAGGTTTCCCAGAGCGACTTGTCAAGCACCTGCGGCGCGTTGACTTCCTGGTAGGTGTTGGCGAGCCGGCGGCGCATATAGGCAACCAGCGTCTGGAACATGCGCCAGCCCTTGCCGTGCCAGAAGACGACGCCCGGGCCTTCTTCCTGGAAATGGAACAGGTCCATTTCACGGCCGAGGCGACGATGGTCGCGCTTTTCGGCTTCGGCGAGCACGTGCAGGTACTGGTCGAGCTCTTCCTGGGTGTGCCAAGCTGTGCCGTAGATACGGGTCAGCATGGCGTTGTTGCTGTCGCCGCGCCAATAGGCACCGGCCACCTTCATCAGCTTGAAGGCTGTTCCGATCTGGCCCGTGGAGGCCATGTGCGGTCCGCGGCAAAGGTCGAACCAATCGCCCTGGTAGTAGATCTTGAGATCCTGTCCCTCTGGGATCGCATCGACGAGCTCGACCTTGTAGGCCTCGCCCTTGTCGGCAAAGACCTGACGGGCCTTCTCGCGCGACCAGACTTCCTTTGTGAAAGGCTTGTTGCGGGCAATGATCTCCTTCATCCGCTTTTCGATGAGCGGCAGGTCATCCGGGGTGAAGGGTTCGTTGCGGGCGAAGTCGTAATAGAAGCCGTTGTCGATGACCGGACCGATGGTTACCTGCGTTCCCGGCCACAGCTCCTGTACAGCCTCTGCCATCACGTGCGCGGCATCGTGGCGGATAAGCTCGAGCGAGCGCTTGTCGTCGCGAACGACGATCTCGAGGCGGCCATTGGTCACCGGATCGGACAGATCGCGCAGCTCGTCGTCGAGCGCGATCGCTACCGCCTTCTTGGCGAGCGACTTCGAAATCGATTCTGCCACGTCACGGCCGGTCGTGCCGAAGGGATAATCGCGCACCGAGCCATCAGGAAATGTAAGGGAAACAGGATTCGACATAGTGATCTCCTATCCAGTCCCGCCAACGAATGCGGGTGGAATGGTTGACCGGCAATGGCCGGTGAATTGACGATACAGCGTCGCATCCGTGAGACGCGCAGAGATCGCTGTAGTGCTTTGGATTGCTGCTTGTTCTGCCCGGAGCCGAGACAACCCCGGGAAACACGCCGTAGCCTGATAAAGGGTTTTCGAAAGTGAGTAAAGGCGAAGGCTGCGACAGAGCCTAGCCGCGCAGCATCTCGGCAAGGCCCTTTACGGTGTTCCAGTTGCGAAACGTTCCGATGCCCAAACGCTTGGTCGTCATCGCCCCCAGAAGCTTCGATTCACTGGCCTTGCCGGCGAAATGCACCCAGAGATCGCCATCGACGATGGCAAGGCGTTCGCCGGAAACGCAGTAACGCCGCAGCCCTTCGAGTGCGGTTTCGGTCAGCGGGTCGCGCATCACGCGGACATGCACGCGCGTTGCGTCTTCTTCGCCCTCTTCATGGAAGGGATTGGAGGCAGCGAGCTTCAACCAGCCGGCACCGGAGCGCACGATGATGTCTACATGCCGACCGAACGTCCCGGAGAAGGCCTTCTCAAGCGGGGATTCGAGATCGCGGACTTCCGACCGTCCGGCCTCGAACACGAGATTGCCTGTCGCAACCAGCGTCCTGGGCGAGTGATAGCCGAGGCCTTCGGCCATCGCCCTGAGATCGGCCATCACGACACGTCGCCCGGCACCAAGGACAATGCTGTAGAGCAAGGCAACGTAGCTGTTCATCATTCTTCCGTTCACGCGCGCCAGAAATCCGCGGCACCCGCCGGCAATCGGGCGAGAACCCGGTCCAACTTCGCCTCGTCGATGTGTCGACGCAAGGCGGCTGCCACATCGGCAATGGCGCTGTCAGGCGAAACATTGTGATCGGGCCGGAGCGCCTGCACCTCGCGGGTCAGGGCGACGCGACCCGAAAACGGGCTCTTCGGTTCCTCGAGGTCCCATTCGGCAACAAAGATCGCGCGCAGCACGGGCGGCAAGACATCGGCAAACAGGATGGCATCCTCCAGTTCCAGCCGTCGCCGAAACGTCTGCAGTACCGCCTGAACCATCGTATAGGCCTGGTTCGTCGTCTGGAGCCCGGCAAGATTGCGCGCATCGATGATGAAGCGATCGAAATCCGCAGAGGCCTGGCGGTATTCCATCGGCATGGGCATGGCGATCATCCAACCTTCGGCCGCGGTCGCCAGTAGCGCCACGGCGCGTACCACACGAGGCGAGGCTCAAGCCGCTCCGGCACCGGATCGAAGCCGTGCGTCCCGCCCGGACCGCAGCGCGCCACGCGAAACAGCGTCATCCAGCCTCCGGCCCATAAGCCATGGCGAGCTATCGCCTCGTAGCCGAATTCAGAACAGGTCGGCAGGTGGCGGCACGAGTTGCCGATGAAGCTCGAAAGCGTGAGCTGATAGGTGCGGACCAGCGCCATCCCGATCAGCCGCCCCGGCGTCTTGCGAAACGGACCGTCCCAGTTTCGACCACGCACTACCGGCTTCGCCCCGTCGTCCGGCACGTGCCGACAATTCGGATCGCCGCACATGTCAGACGGCCGCGAGCAGTCGCTTGGCTTCGATCTGCTCGATGGCATCGACGACGGCATCAAAGGTCAGCATCGTCGAGGCGTGGCGCGCCTTGTAATCCTTTACTGGACGCAGGAAGCGCATGTCCTCGAAACGCCCGGACGGGCCCTCGCCGTCTGTCTTCAACATGGCGAGCATGTCCGCGCGCGCCTGGCGGATTTCCTCGGCGCCGGCGCCGACGACATGGCGCGCCATGATCGAGGACGACGCTTGGCCAAGCGCGCAGGCCTTCACGTCCTGGGCGAAATCGGTGACCACGCCGCCGGCCCACTGCAGCCCGAGA
>NZ_JAEPRP010000172.1:0-15863 GCF_016652895.1 Ensifer sp. SSB1 | reverse complement strand
CGGTGGTACGGGCCGGCGAATGGCGCACATGGCCGCGCACGACGCCCGGCGTCACCGTGCAGTTGCTGGCCGACGGCCGCAACCAGATGGACTGCCACCGCTTCGTGCTCGAGCCCGGCGCTTCCAGCGAGGGCGCCTACCGGCATGAGGGCGAGGAATTCGTCTATGTTCTCTCGGGTCGCGTCGAGTTCATCCTCGACAGCGACCAGTTCTATGATCTCGGCATCGGCGACTCGCTCTACTTCGAGAGCAAGCGGCGCCATGCCTGGACGAACCGCCACGACGGTGAAACCGTGCTGCTCTGGGTCAACACGCCGCCGACATTCTAGCCGGCATCGGGCTTGGTGCGTGGTTGTCACGCGTCCACAGCCCCGCCGAGGCCTTGCGTGTCGGCGATGCGGGCAAGCGCAGCGTCTTCGGGAAGCAAGTAGACCTTGTCGATCATTCGATCGAGCAGGTCGCGCTCGATCCGCAGCACCGATTTTCGGCTGTCGGGCAAGACTTCTTCGAGATTGTCGATCATTGCCCGAAGCCGCCGCGCGATCTGGAGGTTTTCGGCGCCATAGATCCTGATTTCGCGACAGGTCAATTGCAGAAAGTCCTCGCAATCGGGTGTTCGCAGTATTAGGCGCACGTGTCCCTGTGGGTCGCAGATGCACTCATTGTGCAAATCGCGGCCACCAACGCTGCGCAGCAGGCGGTGCAGTTGGTCAATCGCCAACACAGCCGTCGTCGGGTCATTGATCGCCTTGGAAAGCGCCTTGGTCGCGATGTCGACGATCACCCTGAAGGCGAAGGTCGGATCCTGTTCCACCGTCCGTTCGCGCCCGAAGGCGATGCTGCTACGGAGCTCTCTGGACGAGATTGTCTTGGCGCCGCCGTAGAGGCGAAACAGCGGCTGCCCATAGGAAATGA
Organism: Ensifer sp. SSB1; assembly: GCF_016652895.1. Classification (NCBI taxonomy): domain Bacteria; kingdom Pseudomonadati; phylum Pseudomonadota; class Alphaproteobacteria; order Hyphomicrobiales; family Rhizobiaceae; genus Ensifer; species Ensifer sp. SSB1. The sequence continues at coordinate 14,948 of NZ_JAEPRP010000172.1, read as the reverse complement.
AGTCGCCAATACGGGCCGCAAGCTCGATGACGCCGTCGGTTCTTGTTGCGCGGCTCGCCAGGAACTTCATGTCTACGGCTAGAATAATGTCCGACGTGCCGGCATGGGTTACCACTCGGTCGGGCGGACCAAGGGAGCCATTCGGCCGATGCTCTTCGCTCGTCTCCCGCAGGGCGTCGGGATAGACGGCCTCGATCATTGTGAAGCCTTGCTCGGCAACGCGATGGATGATGCTGACGGGGCGCAGCAGGCGGGCCGAGTAATCGATGAAGTAGAGGAAGGCGGCCAACGACAGGACGCCGAGGACGCCCGAGATCCAAACGATCGAGGGCGGCGCTGACGCGTTCACACGACTTATGACGCCGATTGCAAAAAGCAGCGTGAAGATGAACAGGCCGACGGTGAAGCGAATGACGTTGTCGCGCAGGAGGGTGAGCGCGATGATGCGAGGTGTAAGCTGCCCGCTCGCGATCTGTATAGCGACAAGCAGGGATCCGAACGTAAAGACGACAAACGACAGCGCAAGACTGATGATCGCCTGCATCGCCGCGACGGTCCCTTCGACGCTCAAGGGCCACGGCGGAACCCATTGTGTCCACTGTTCGGACGCCATCACCATTCGGAAGAGAATCTGCTCTACGACGAGCGCGAACAGTGGGATGATCCAGAGCGAGGATCGCATGTAGTTCTTGAGCCGATACAACCTATTCCAGCTCATCTGTTCTCTGCCCCTTCTGGCCCTCGCTCAGACTGCGCGCGACTCTCCGTCGTCACCTCGCTGGCGCGACTGTTCGCGGGCGAAAGCGATCAGAACCTTTCCGACCGAATGCTGGGTTCATTGCGCCTGCGCGAGAAGTCGCGTTCGAGGGTTAGACAGTGCAATTCTGTATGTTAGAGTACACTAATATCAAGAAATCATCGAACTCAAACAACCCAATGGGAAGCGAGGCCAATTGGTTCGGTGCGATATGATCCAGCAGCGGCCCGCATTGACCGAACCAAAGTGTGCCAGTCCCCGTACGATGAACAGGAACTGGTCTCGGATCACCGGAGGATCGGAATTGCCGTTGCCTAGCAATCGTAGACACCAGCCGCGCAACGCCGCGTCGTGCGGCGGGCAACGCCAGCCACGCTCACCGGGGTCAACGGTCGACCGACCCTGGCGATGGCGGGTGAGACGAAGCTGGGCATCGCTATGCTTAGCGCTTCGCCCGTGAGGTCGCCGATGAAGAGCGCAGCGGCCAAAACGAGCCATATGATTCCAGTGCGTTTGCAGAAGCTCATTTCTTATCTCCCACAACGAAGTTATCCGGCATTTCGCTCAAATTCTGCTTGAGATCCTTCACGTCGGCCTTTTCGGCATTTGTCGTGTTCTTGAAGGCGAAATCATCCGCAGGCACACCGTCGCCGGATTTCCAGTCCCTGATCTGGAGGCTGTATTCCGGCCCGCCCTTGACCTTGCTGGACGTGATGACCAACCGGCAGGGGTACGGTTGGTCGCCATGTGCGACCCAGATCTGGAAGTCCACGTCGTTCTTGCGGAAGGCCAGTGAATCGCACTCCTTGCCGTTGACGAAGCCGCTTCCGATGTCCTTGGAGTCATAGACCCCCTTCATCAACTCCTCATAGGAATTGGTCATCAGTAAATCTGCAGCCGGCAATGGCAGGCCGTGCTTGTCCTTCAACTCGTCTATCAGCTGATCGACCGTCCCATGCATTTCCACCTGGGTGTACTTGTTGACGTTCTTTCCAAGTAGCGTGAGCGTTTTCCCGTCGAACAGGGTCTCGGTATCGACAAACCCGCCGGAACGGGTCGTATGCACCCGGTCTGGCCGGCTGAGGTTCACGGTGCCGGAACTCGATAGCCCAAGCTTCTGGTCCGTGGTGGTGACGACCTGAAGGGTGGAGTCATAGCTGAACGACAGGGCCTTCTGAGCGGCCAGATAATCCGACATGGATTTGAGCAGCTTTTTGGCTTCCGATGAGTCAGTGACCCTCATGAATTCGACCCGACGGTTGAGAGCTCGACCTTCAGCCGTCTTGTTGCTGGCAACTGGCATAGTCTGACCGGCACCGTCGGCCATCAGCTTGTCAGCGGAAATTCCTCTTTTGACCAGCGCCGCCTTGATCATGTCGGCACGTTCTTGCGAAAGGCGTTGGTTGGTTTCCGCATTGCCGCTCGCATCGGTGTGGACGATAATTCTCAAGCTCCAGTCGGGGAACTTCTTGAGCACGGCCGCAACGTCATCAAGAAGCTGTTCTGCTCCTGCCCGCAAGGTGGACTTTGCTATGGCGAAGCGAAGGCCAGGCATATCGTACTGTTCTCTTGTCTGTAGTGCCTGCTCCAAGGCTTCCTGGCTGTGCTGCATATTCGCGCCGCCCGCGTCCTTGGCCGAGGACAAGGACGCACATGGCGCGGCGGAAAGGATAAGGAGTGCCAGCGCTCCTCGGACGAGGCGTCTCCTGATCGATGTGTCTTCTCTGATTATCCTGCGGACGCTGAGGGGTTTCCCGAAGTCAGGCAGGTTGGCTGGCGCACTCGACATCGCAACGATCCTTCTCAAGTTGCTGAGAATTAAATTACAATGCACTTGCAACGCTAATGGCGTGGAATTCTTGGGTCTCGCTGGCCGTTTGGGTCGGCCCACGCGAGTCAAGGGATCAGTTCTCAGGTCCCAGATGCAACTGTCGGTCCGCCATCACCGACCGGGCAGTGGCCGCTAGAAGACGGGCCTCTGCTAGGGCAGAGGCTCGATATGCAGTGTGGTTGTCACGCCTCCGAAGCAACCACAGCCGTGCATGGTACATCTGCCGGATTGGCGCGCAATTCATCCTATCTGATTAGGGAAAAGCCAGCGCAGCTACAGGCATGAGTAGTAGCGCTTAAGCTTGTCCAACGACTGTCCGCGACGTTTGTTGCCGATTGACCCGAGGTGTCCGGCCGCACGGCTTGCGGTTTCGGCCTTCAGCCGATCTCAGAAAAACCGCAGCAAAAAGATCGGCGCGCGCCCCGTTTCCGGAGCGCGCGCCGATCTGTGTCTCATTATCCAGTTGCCCTTGTCTGCTGTCGCCGAAGAGGGCTGGCGGATTTATGGATCAGGCAGCGGCGTAGCGCTTTGCCATTTCCGGCAGGCGCAGGGTGCGGATCTTCGATGCCTTGCCGGCGGTGCGGAAGGCTTCGAAACGCTCCTTGCAGACCTCGGTCATCAGCGCAGTCGCCGGCTTCAGGTAGGTGCGCGGGTCGAAGTTTTCCGGGTTCTCGGCGAAGTTCTTGCGGATCGTGCCGGTCATGGCAAGGCGCAGGTCCGTGTCGATGTTGACCTTGCGCACGCCGAGCGGGATCGCCTTCTGGATTTCCGAGACCGGAACGCCCCAGGTCGGCTTCATCTTACCGCCATAGGTGTTGAAGAGGTCCTGCAGATCCTTCGGCACGGACGACGAGCCGTGCATGACGAGGTGGGTGTTCGGCAGCTTCTTGTTGATCTTGGCGATCGTTTCGATCGACAGGATGTCGCCATCGGGCTCGCGGGTGAACTTGTAGGCGCCGTGGCTGGTGCCGATCGCAACAGCGAGCGCGTCAACGCCGGTCTTGGTGACGAAATCGAGCGCCTGGTCCGGGTCGGTCAGAAGCTCTTCGCGCGACAGCTTGCCTTCGAAGCCGTGGCCGTCTTCCTTGTCGCCGGCGCCGGTCTCGAGGTTGCCGAGGCAGCCGAGTTCGCCTTCGACCGAAACGCCGGCCGCATGCGCGATCTTCACCACTTCTGCAGTGACGGCGACATTGTAGTCATAGCTGGCAACGGTCTTACCGTCCTTCTCCAGCGAGCCATCCATCATGACGGAGGTGAAGCCGTTGGTGATGGCCGAGATGCAGGTCGACGGCTGATCGCCATGGTCGAGGTGCAGACAGACGGGGATATGCGGGTATTCCTCTGCCGCACCCAGGATCAGGTGGCGCAGGAACGCATCGCCCGCATAGGAACGGGCCCCGCGGCTTGCCTGAAGGATCACCGGGGAATCGGTGGCATCGGCGGCGCGCATGACGGCCTGAATGTATTCGAGATTGTTCACATTGAACGCCGGCAGTGCGTAATCGTTCTCCGCCGCATGGTCGAGCAGTTGCCGCAATGTGATCAATGCCATTCGCTATTCTCCCTTGGTGTTCGGCGCAGCCATCTTCGGTGCACCACAAAAACAATCCGGCACGAGGCGCCGCATGAACATCATCGCAGGCAGGCGATGGCCGGAATATCCGTGCGGCGTGACGGCGCGCGCGAATTGGTCGCGCCCACCGAAGTCAGGCGCACAATAGTTCATCGAAGTGGTTTGACAACCGGGCAAAAGGCAGGTTGCCAGAGGTCGAAACTCGCTTCAATCGATTTTACTGTGGACTGGATGCAACACCCCTGGAGTGAACTGGTTTCACTTTCTGGTGGTGCCTCCGAGGGGAGTGGGGCAAGAGCAGCCAGCGCAATCTGGGCGTGTTTATTTTGCATTGCACACCGGGTCGGTCGAGTATGAGATAGAAACGATTTGTCGACAGGAAGTGTGTGGGTCGCAAGAAGATTGCGGCGAACGGCGCCATTCTTTGCGCACATTACGTAAACTGCCGGCAAAATTCACAAACTTTGCATAGGCGATGATTCGCGGCTGGCTTCAGGCGTGTTTTGGCGACAAAATTTGCCGACCTAAAACGTTGCAGGAGATTTCCCGAAATTGCCCTGCTTCCGTCATATGTCCGTCGCAAAGGCGACGAAAAGAATCGCAAACGAAATACAACCTATGGGATAGAAGGAATTCTGTCCTATAGATAAAGATGCAGACAGCCGCAGAATCCGCCTTGCGTTTGAAGAGGATTTGCACTTCTCTCCTGCGATCACAAACCCAAAACAAGGGGAAGGAGAGAAACAAAATGGCTTCACTCAAACTCAACCTGCGCGCTGCCGCGCTGATCGGCTCGCTGCTCATCGGAGCAAGCCCGGCACTCGCCGAAGCTGTCCTGCATCGTGGCAACGCAGGTGAGCCGCAGACGCTTGACCAGCACCACACCTCGATCAACATCGAAGCGTTCATCCTCAAGGATCTCTACGAAGGCCTGACGATCTATGACGCCTCTGCAAAGATCGTCCCGGGTGTCGCTGAGACGTGGGAGCTTTCGGACGACGGTACGGTCTATACCTTCAAGCTGCGCGCCGATGCAAAATGGTCGGATGGTTCGCCGGTAACCGCCGAAGATTTCGTCTTCTCCTTCCGCCGCGTTGAAGATCCGAAGACCGCGGCCGGCTACGCCAACATCCTCTTCCCGATCAAGAACGCCGAAAAGGTCAACAAGGGCGAAGTGCCAACCGACCAGCTTGGCGTGAAGGCGATCGATGAAAAGACGGTCGAAATTACGCTTGAGCGTCCGACCCCGTTCTTCCTGGAACTGCTCGCGCACCAGACCGCGCTTCCGGTCAGCAAGGCAAGCGTCGAAAAGAACGGCGCAGACTTCGTCAAGCCGGGCGTCATGGTTTCGAACGGCGCGTTCACGCTCCAGGCCCACGTCCCGAACGACAGCCTGACCGTCGTCAAGAACGCCAACTACTGGGATGCGGCCAACGTCAAGCTCGACAAGGTCATCTTCTACCCGATCGACGACCAGGCGGCTTCGGTTCGCCGCTTCGAAGCCAAGGAAATGGACCTCGTCTATAACTTCTCGGCCGACCAGATCGACCGCCTGCGCACGTCCTACAACGAACAGGTCCACGTGTCGCCGTCGCTTGCGACCTACTACTACGCATTCGACACCCGCCAGGAGCCCTATAGCGACGTTCGCGTTCGTCAGGCCCTTTCGATGGCTGTCGACCGCGACTTCCTTGCCAAGGAGATCTATGCCGGTTCGCAGCTCCCCGCCTATTCGATGGTTCCTCCGGGCATCGAAAGCTACGGCGAGCCGTCCAAGGCTGACTTCGGCACGCTGTCGCAGCTTGACCGCGAAGACAAGGCCATCGCCCTGATGAAGGAAGCTGGCTACGGCGAAGGTGGCAAGCCGCTCAATATCGAGCTGCGCTACAACACCAACCCGAACCACGAGCGCGTGGCGACGGCTGTCGCCGACATGTGGAAGAACACCTTCGGCGCCAAGGTGTCGCTGGTGAACCTCGACGTGTCCTCGCACTACGCCTACCTGCAGGAAGGCGGCAAGTTCAACGTTGCCCGCGCCGGCTGGCAGGCTGACTATGCGGACGCCGAGAACTTCCTGGCACTCAGCGTCGGTTCCAACAAGACCTTCAACTACGGCCATTTCGAAAACGCTGAATTCGATAGCCTGATGAAGAAGTCCTACGACGAGCAGGATCCGGCAGCTCGCTCCAAGCTGCTGCACGAAGCCGAAGCGCTGCTGATGAAGGAACAGCCGATCGCTCCGCTTCTGACCCAGGCCGACCTGTGGCTCGTTGCCAGCCGCGTCAAGGGCTGGGCGGACAATGCTCCGAACGAGCACCTGAGCAAGTTCCTGAGCATCGCCGAATAACGAACTGAGACGACGCGCGGCCTCTCGCCGCGCGTCGTTTCCGGAGCACGTCCATGATTTCCTTCATCCTTCGCCGATTGGCGAGTGCGGTGCCGACGTTGTTTATCGTCGTCACCATATCCTTTTTTCTGATGCGGTTCGCCCCCGGTGGCCCCTTCAACCTCGAGCGTCCTCTTCCGCCACAAACGATGGCGAACCTGATGAAGACGTATCAGCTCGACCAGCCCCTTTGGCGCCAATACACGCACTATCTCAGCAATGCGGTGACCGGCGACTTCGGCCCGAGCTATGTCTATAAGGACAACAACGTTGCCGAGCTGATCGGCAAGGGTCTGCCCTATTCGATGGAGCTCGGCTTCTACGCGCTGCTGCTTGCTCTGATCGGCGGCGTGACCGCCGGTACGATCGCCGCGCTCAGGCAGAACAGCATTCTCGATTTCGCGATCATGTCGGTCTCGACCATGGGCGTCACCGTGCCCAACTTCGTCGTCGGCCCGGTGTTGACGCTGGTCTTTGCGATCGTGCTCGCATGGCTGCCGGCAGGCGGCTGGGGCGACGGATCGCTGCGCTTCCTGATCCTGCCGATGATCGCGCTGGCGCTGCCTCAGCTTGCGGTGTTTGCGCGCCTGACGCGCGGCTCGATGATCGAGGCCTTGCATACCGACCATATCCGAACGGCCAAGGCCTACGGTCTGCCGTCACGCACGGTTGTCGTCACCCACGCCATGCGTGGCGCGATGCTGCCGGTCGTCTCCTATCTCGCGCCTTGCGCTGCGGCCCTTCTGACCGGCTCGGCCGTCGTCGAGACGATCTTCACCATTCCTGGCGTCGGTCGCTACTTCGTCCTCGGCGCGATCAACCGCGATTACACGCTGGTGATGGGCACGGTTATCCTCGTCGCCATCTTCGTCATCGTTTTCAATCTCCTGGTCGACATTCTCTACGGCCTGCTCGATCCGAGGGTTCGCCATGACTGATATCGCCCAGACCCCGGTGGTGACACCGGAAACGAAGGGGCGAAGCCTCTTCCAACTCGCCGCCATGCGCTTCCGGCGCAACCGCGCCGCAATGGCCGGCTGCTTCATGCTGGCGCTGATCGCGCTGTTTTCGTTCCTCGGACCGCTCTTCGTTCCGCACACCTATGACCAGGTGTTTCCGTCCTACGTCTCGATCAGCCCGAGCCTCGATCCGCGGCCCGATACGTCGACGCTTCAGGACGTTATGGAAGGCGTTGCCACGCGAGCGCGCGTCACGCTGAAGGAGTTCGCCGTCGAGGGCGAGACCTTTACCGCGACGATCACCTCCGAACAGCCGATCGACGCACGCGCCACGCGCTATTTCGATCGCGCCAATGAGTTTCGTGACACCCAGGTGGTGGCAACGGAAGACGACGGGAAGACGCTGAAGGTCACCGGTCAGGTCGACCGGGAGTATTTCCCCTTCGGCACCGACTCCAACGGCCGCGACCTCTTGGTCCGCGTCATGCTCGGCGGCCAGATCTCGATCGCTGTCGGCCTGCTCGCCAGTCTCGTGTCGCTCGGCATCGGCGTCGTTTATGGCGCGACTTCGGGCTATATCGGCGGCCGCGTCGACAACGTCATGATGCGTCTGGTGGAGATCCTCTACTCTCTGCCCTTCGTCTTCCTCGTCGTCGTGCTCGTCGTGTTCTTCGGCCGCTCGTTCATCCTGATCTTCCTGGTGATCGGTGCGGTGGAATGGCTCGACATGGCCCGTATCGTGCGTGGCCAGACACTTGCGCTCAAACGCCGCGAATTCGTCGGCGCCGCGCAGGCGCTCGGTCTTACCGACTGGCAAATCATCCGCCGGCACATCATTCCCAACACGATCGGACCGGTCATCGTTTTCGTGACCGTCGTCGTGCCCAAGGTGATCCTGCTCGAGAGCTTCCTCTCCTTCCTCGGTCTTGGCGTTCAGGCGCCGCTGACGAGCTGGGGCGCGCTGATCTCGGAAGGCGCAAACAATATCCAGTCGGCGCCGTGGCTTTTGATCTTCCCGGCCATCTTCTTCGTCCTGACGCTGTTTTCGCTGAACTTCGTCGGCGACGGCCTGCGCGACGCGCTCGACCCGAAGGATCGCTGACATGGCAGATACCAAGGAAACCATCCTGGCCGTTCGCGGCCTCAAGGTGAACTTCTCGACGCCTGACGGCACCGTAGAAGCGGTCAAGGGCATCGATCTCGACGTACGCTCAGGCGAAACGCTCGCAGTCGTCGGCGAATCCGGCTCCGGCAAGAGCCAGACGATGATGGGCATCATGGGCCTGCTCGCCAAGAACGGTGAGGTCACGGGCTCGGCAACCTACCGCGGGCAGGAGCTTGTTGGCCTGCCGCCGAAGGCCTTGAACCAGGTCCGCGGCGCGAAGGTCACCATGATCTTCCAGGAGCCGATGACCTCGCTCGATCCGCTCTATCCGATCGGACGCCAGATCGCCGAGCCGATCGTTCACCACCGCGGTGGCTCGTTCAAGCAGGCGCGGGCACGCGTGCTCGAACTGCTCGAACTTGTCGGCATCCCCGAGCCGGGACGTCGCATCGACAGCTACCCGCACGAGCTTTCGGGTGGCCAGCGCCAGCGCGTGATGATCGCCATGGCACTCGCCAACGAGCCTGATCTGCTAATCGCTGACGAACCGACGACGGCACTCGACGTGACGATCCAGGCGCAGATCCTCGATCTCCTGAAGTCGCTGCAGCAGCGCTTCGGCATGGCGATCGTTCTGATCACGCACGACCTCGGCTTCGTCAAGCACTTCGCCGTTCGGGTTGCGGTCATGCGCCGCGGCGTAGTGGTGGAGCGGGGCACGACGGCAGATATCTTCGAGCGGCCGCAGGCCGATTATACGAAGATGCTGCTCGCCGCCGAGCCCAGTGGTCGCAAGGCTTCGCCGCCCGACAGCGCGCCGATCATTCTCGAAGGTCGCGATGTTTGCGTCGATTACCAGATCGGCGGCGGTCTCTTCCGCGGCGGCAAGTCTGTGTTCCGTGCGGTCGACAGCGTCAATCTGCGCCTACAGGAAGGCCAGACGATCGGCGTCGTCGGAGAATCCGGGTCCGGCAAGTCGACGCTCGGCCGCGCGCTTCTGCGGCTATTGCCGAGTAGCGGATACTATCGCTTCGGCACGACGGATATTTCCGGCTTCGACCGTGGCCAGATGCGGCCGCTGCGTCGGACCCTGCAGCTCGTCTTCCAGGATCCCTACGGCTCGCTTTCGCCACGCCGAACCGTCGGTGAAATCATCACCGAAGGTCTGCATGTGCACGAGCCCGAGCTCACCCGTGCCGATCGGGACCGCCGGGCGTCGGAAGCGCTGAAGGAAGTGGGGCTCGATCCGGCGTCGCGCAATCGCTATCCGCACGAGTTTTCGGGCGGCCAGCGGCAGCGTATCGCGATTGCCCGCGCGATGATCCTGAAGCCGAAGGTCGTCATTCTCGACGAACCGACCTCGGCGCTCGACCGCTCGGTGCAGGGGCAGGTGATCGAACTCCTGCGCGATCTGCAGCGCTCACATGGGCTCTCCTACATCTTCATCAGCCACGATCTTTCGGTGGTGAAGGCAATGTCGGACTATGTGATCGTCATGAAGAACGGCAAGATCGTCGAAGAAGGCGAAACTGACGCGATCTTCGAGGCGCCGAAACAGCCCTATACCAAGACGCTGATCGGCGCTGCCTTCAACGTCTGAGACTTTGGACACATCGTTGACAGGGACGCGAGCGATCGCGTCCCTGTATTCGTTTCTGCTCTGCGGGTTCGCGTGCCGGCTCCGGTCAGAGATCGCCGTCTGCGGGAAAGTCCGCGGCGACGAGCTTCTTGTCGAGCCCGAATTTCTGCATCTTTTCGTAGAGCGTCTTGCGCGAGATGCCGAGCGACTCGTAAACCGGTTTCAGGGCGCCGCCGTGGGCCGCGATGGCGCTGGCGATCAGGCCTTTTTCATAGGCTGCCACCTTGTCGGCAAGCCGGCCGTTATCTTCCCTGGCTGCATCGTGCGGCGAGGCATCAAGCCCAAGCACCAGCCGTTCGGCGGCATTGCGCAGTTCGCGTACGTTGCCCGGCCAGTCACGCTCCGCGATTTCCGCCAGCATGGCTTGTGAGACCTCGACTTCGTCCCGGCCGTAGCGCGCGGCGGATTCCCTGACCAATTGCAGAAAGAGCAGCGGGATATCGGTGCGGCGTTGTGCAAGCGAGGGAACACGAAGCGTCGCGACATTGAGTCGATAGAGCAGATCGGCGCGGAAGCGCCCCGCGGCCACCTCCTTTTCGAGGTCGACTTTGCTGGTCGCGATGAAGCGCACGTCGAGCGGCACGACTTCGTTCGATCCGAGCCGGGTGATGACGCGTTCCTGGAGGACGCGCAGGAACTTAGCTTGAAGGTCAAACGGCATCGAACCGATTTCGTCGAGCAGGATGGTACCACCGCGACCATGCTCGAACTTGCCATAGCGCGGGCGGATGGCACCGGGAAAGGCGCCGGGCTCGTGGCCAAAAAGCTCGCTCTCGATCAGGTTTTCCGGCAGGGCCGCACAGTTGATCGCAATGAAGGGGCTATTGGCGCGCGCACTGAGGTCGTGCAGCGTGCGGGCCAGCACCTCCTTGCCAACGCCGGTGTCGCCGATGATCAGCGTGTCGGCGTCGGCGGCACCGATCGCGCGAATGCGATAGCGCAGATCGACCATCACCTGGCTGCGACCGGGGAGCCGCTGCTCGATATCGTCGCGTTTGCCGGCCACGGCCTTCAAACGGCGGTTTTCCAGGACGAGCGCGCGCCAGTCGAGGGCCCGGCGGATCGTGCCGGCGAGCATCTGTGTCGCAAAGGGCTTCTCGACGAAATCATAGGCGCCTTCGCGCATCGCGCGCACGGCAAGCTGCACATCGCCATGACCGGTGACGAGGATGACAGGCACTTCGGCATCGATCTCGCGGATGCGCTGCAGAAGCGTCATGCCGTCCATGCCGGGCATGCGGATGTCGCTGATGACTACGCCGGAAAAACTGAAGCTGATGAATTCCAGTGCGTGTTCGGCTGCCGCAAATGTCTCGACTCGAAAGCCCGCAAGTCCCAGCGCTTGCGCACTCGAATGGCGTACATCCTCTTCGTCATCGACGAGCAGGATCCGGCTCTCGATCATTCGGCAGCCTCCCGGGCATTGCTATCTTCGGCGGTAAGTTCGATGCGGAACTCGGCGCCACCCTCCGCAAGATTGGTGGCAACAAGGCTGCCGCCGAAATCCTTGATAATGTTATAGGAAATCGAAAGGCCGAGGCCCAGCCCCTTGCCGACGCCCTTGGTCGAAAAGAACGGATCGAAGATGCGTTCGGCAATCGCCGGCGGGACGCCTGGTCCCCGGTCGCTGACGGTTAGCAACACCTTGCCGCCATCCTGTCTAGCTCGTAGGCGAATGGTCCGGTCTTCAAGTCCCTCGACGGCATCTGCGGCGTTCGAGATGACGTTGACGAGCACCTGCTGCAGGCGCACCGATCCGGCGCGAACGACGAGCGGCTGATCGCCGAGATCAATGTCGATGGTTGCTGACGCAGCCTTCAGCCGAACCGATACGATCTCCATCGTATCGCGCACCACCTCTTCGACCGGAACCGGCCCGAGCTTCTCGTTCGGTTTGCGGGCGAAGTTGCGCAGGTGCTTGCTGATCGCTGCCATGCGATCGACGAGGCCGGAGATCCGGCGGATGTTGTCAGTTGCCTCGTCGGATCGACCGCGCTCGATCAGCAATGCGGCGCTGTCGGCATAGGTCTTTGCGGCGGCAAGCGGCTGGTTGAATTCGTGCGAGAGGGCGGCGGACATCTGCCCGAGCCCTGCCAGTTTTCCGGCCTGGATCAGGTCGGCCTGCGTACGGCGCAGTTGCTTCTCCGTCAGTCGCCGTTCGGCGATCTCTTCTTCGATCTGGGCGTTGACGCGCGCAAGGTCGGCAGTGCGTTCGTCGACGCGGCGTTCCAGCTCGGCCTGTGCTTCCTCCTGCATCGACAGGCGCTCGTTGAGCCGTGCCCGCCGCTGAAGAATGATGGCGACGCCGAGAGCTGCAAGGCAGAGCAGAAGCAGTGCTGCGATGACCGTTGTCAGCGCCTGTGTTCGCACCGAGGCCGTATCGACCAGCACATTCACGGTCCAGTCCGCATCGGGCATCCGCTGCGAAAGCATCAGGTATTCGCGGCTGGAGTTTCCGGCCGAGACGGTGAGGAAATGACGGTCGGAAGAGACGCTCTCCAAGACGGGAAGGGCGTGCACGGTGGCGTCGGCGTAGCGTCTGGAGGCCTCGGTGCGTGCCAGCCGGTCCGATGTCAGCGGCAGGATCGACGCATAGCGCCACTCCGGATCTCCGGACATGAAGATGATGCCTTCCGGGTCGGAGACGAAAATCTTGTACTCGCCACCCTGCCAGGAGGCCTCGATGCGCTCGACATCGACCTTGAACACCATGACGCCGCGGATCTCGTTTCCGACCCGGATCGGGGAGCCGAAAAAATAGCCGCGCTTCAACGATGTGGTCCCGAGCGCATAAAATCGCGATTGCTGCCCGCGAAGCGCTTCCTGGAAATAGGGTCGGTAGCTGAAATTCTGCCCAACGAAGCTCGTCGGCCCGTCATAGTTGCTGGCGGCGATGGTGTTGCCATCCGGCGTGATCACGTAGATGTCCGAGGACTGCAACAAGCCGTTGATGTCCTTGAGGTAGCTGTCGACGGCCTCCCGCAGTCGCCGGTCCCGCGGGCGGGTGACGAGCTCGCGGACATCGTCATGATCGGCAATCAACGCCGGCAGCGCCTGGTAGCGATTGAGATGGCCGTCGAGCGCGGTGACGGCCAGGCGAAGCGCCGTGGTCGCCTGGGCGCTTGCCTCGCGCAAATAGCTGTCGGTCGTGACCGCGTAGCCTTTCCAGGCCAGTATGGTCGCAAGCAGCGGCAACAGCAGGAATCCAAGGGCCAAGCGATGTTTCACAGATGTCCGCGCGCCTCCTCGCGTGCCTGCGACGGCATGCCGCGAGGCGATCTTATGCATCGGCGCAACGGGTCACAAGCGCGGGGCAATCGGCCTCTCGATTGTTGACGAGCCTGTAGCGCTGTCAATGTAGTGTTGACAATGCGTTTGGCCTTGGCCGGCTTTCGCTGTGGGCCGGAAGAGCGCATCTATCACCCAACGGAGCGCCCCGGTGGCGCCGGAGCGAAAGGATCACGGCAATGCTCAATCAGATCAAGGGTCTGCATCACGTCACTTCGATGGCCGACGATGCGCGCGAAAATAACCTGTTCTTCACCAAGTCGCTCGGTCTGCGCCGGGTCAAGAAGACGGTCAACTTCGATTCGCCTGACGTCTACCACCTCTATTACGGCGACGAAGCCGGCACGCCCGGTACGGTCATGACCTATTTCCCGTTCCCGAACATGCCGCGTGGCCGCGCCGGTACCGGCGAAGTCGGGACCACCGTCTTCTCCGTGCCCAAAGGTTCGCTCGGCTACTGGCGGGATCGCCTGACGGCTTCGGGTGTCTCCGGCCTCAAGGACGAAGAAACCTTCGGCGAGAAGCGCCTGAACTTTGCCGGCCCTGATGGTGACGGCTTTGCGCTCGTCGAGGTCAAGGATGATCAGCGCGCACCCTGGACGGAAGGCGGCATTTCGGCGGATCATGCGATCCGCGGGTTTCACTCCGCGGCACTTCGTCTTCGCGATGAAGGTGCTACGGCCGAACTCTTGAAGTTCATGGGCTACGAGGAGCTTGACCGCAAGGATGGCGTCACGCGTCTGATCGTGCCTGGTGGCAACGATGCACGCGTCATCGACCTGGAGACGATGCCGAATATCGGCCGCGCTTCGCAGGGCGCCGGTTCGGTGCACCATATCGCCTTCGCCGTCGAAAACCGCGAAAAGCAGCTCGAAGTGCGCAAGGCGCTGATGGACACTGGCTATCAGGTGACCCCGGTGATCGACCGCGATTACTTCTGGGCGATCTACTTTCGCACGCCGGGTGGTGTGCTGTTCGAGATCGCCACCAACGAGCCGGGCTTCGACCGGGACGAGGATCTCGCGCACCTCGGCGAGGCGCTGAAGCTGCCGCAGCAGCACAAGCACCTGCGTCCGATCCTGGAAAGCCACCTGCAGAAGATCGACTAGTCGTCGATACAGAGAAGGCTCGCCGTACCGGCGAGCCTTTGGCACCAGATCCGATGAAGATCGCTTCACAGTTTCATCGAAGCGGCGAATCCAACACTTTGAAATCAGGCAGTTTCGGGCTGAGGCTCTGGAACTGCTCCAGGAGACAAAAATGGTCGATTACGGTTACGTCCACAAACTGAAGGCCGGCAAGCCCGGTCAGCCGATCTTCTTCGTCTTTCACGGAACGGGCGGAGATGAAAACCAGTTCATCACCTTTGCGTCCGAGCTTCTTCCTGATGCGACGATCGTCTCGCCGCGC
>NZ_JAEPRP010000171.1:8786-16192 GCF_016652895.1 Ensifer sp. SSB1 | reverse complement strand
TCAAAGGCCTTGTCTGGCGTGCGGACCGTAATCGCACCCAGGGTCTGGTCCCAGTGCCGGGTGGCGGCCTCCATTGAGCGCCGTGCACCGCCCGGGTCGGCATATTCCCGAACGAGCTTGCGGGCTTCGTCGCGACTGGCTGCCTGCCCAAGCACGAACACAAGCTCGGCGCTCTGGCCAGGAAGGACCGATACCTCGACTGTCAACGCCGCGCAGGGATCACCTGGGGTGCCGGTGGAGCCGCTCAGCTCGGAGCCATTCAGCCCCAAGGGCTGTGCGACGGAACCGCCGCGCCCCAGGAACTCGCCGCGATCACAGGTGAACGATCGCAGCGGCATGCTGGATGCAGCGAAAGCGAGTCGTCCAGCGAAAGGACCTTCCCAGATGGGCCTAGCGATGATGGCGTGTGTCTTGGTGTCATGTTCGCAGGCGATCCGCGCCGACGTATCCTCGCGCAAGGTCCCGAGCACCCACTCGATGAAGTAGGTTATGCTCAGTGCGCGCGCTTCGGCTCCCTCGTTGCGAATGGTGAGCTGGATGATCTTGAGCGGTGCGGAAACAGGAACATGCACCGTCATTTCGTGGCGAAGCGTTCCGCTGGCGCCTTCATAGCGCGTATAGCCCTGCCCATGTTTCACATTGCTGGACGACGAGTGCCCAAGCGGTAGTGGCGTCGGCGTCCATACTTCTCCGGTCTGCTCATCGCGCAGATAGACGACCTCGCCCGGAGGGTCTGAAACCGGATCGTTCGACCACGGCGTAAGCCTGTTCAACTGGCTGTTGCCTGCCCAGCTATACCCAAGGCCGCTTTCGCTCGTCATGCAGCCGAAATCGGGGTTGGCGATGACATTGCACCATGGCGCAGGCGTCGGCCGTTCCGCAGCGATCACATATTCAATGCCCTGATGCGTGAAGCCCCCGTGTCCGCTCCAGAAAAGCAGGTCCTCTGGAGCGTCGCAGGGCCGCACCAGTCGGCGGCGCGAAGATGCGTCGGGTGGTGGTGCGGAAAGCGGAATGCTTGTTCTCGGCGCGATCTGAACGGCCAGCGGTCCGCGGCTGGAAGCAAGAACCACACGCGCGGCAGCAAGGAGCGTATTCGTTGTGCTGTGCGGGAGCTTGCTGCCACGAAGCGTATGAATTCCTCCTGGCTTATCGAGGAGTTCTTCTCCGCGGCTTTCTGCGACCTGTTCGCGCAAGTGCACGCTTTCGTCTGCGTTACGTTCATCGAGCAGAACCAGATCGAAGGCGAGGCCACGGCCAGTCAGGAACGCATGTGCATCGAGAACATCCGGAAGAAGCGCGGTCCCTACTTTTTGATCGAGCCGCAGCAGCAGAATGGGAATGTCGCCGCCAATCCCATTCGACCACAACGCACCGATTTCAAGGCGCGGGCCCCCATGGACGCTGCCATTCCGGAGGTCGGGATGCGAGCGAATGAGCGCTCCTGCAAGTTGATAACAGACGGCCACCTTGTCGGCCGTAAATTGGGAAGCGGCGGCCGCATTGGTGGAGTTTCGGGTCGCAGGCGATAGAGCCCTAATTGCCGCTGCAATATCTGAAAACTGTCTCGCGATCGCCAGTGCGGCCCCTTCGTCGTCAGAGGCACCCGTCACGAAAGCGATTTGCGCGGTCTCGGAAGGTCCCAATGCCAACGTTCTGCGCAGACTGAAGACCGGATCAAGGACGGGGCCCGTCGTCGCTGAAAGACGCTGCCGGTTCTCAAGGGCGAGGGGATTGGACGGTGTTCCCCCTCGGCCCAGAAAGCGGCAGCGGTCCGTCTCATATTCGACCGAAGAACCGCCGTTCTGGCTCGATGCCGAAACGTGGACGGCAAAATTCGGCTTGTCGAAGGCGCTGCGCGGTCGGCGCCTTGCAAACAGCGCCGTCGTTTCCGGGTCAAACCGGGTTTCTACGAAAAGCTTGGCGAATGCAGGGTGCGCACTGTCGCCGCGTCGGCCGCTCAGGCAGACCTCGGAGTAGCTCGTTACCGCAAGTTTCCGGGTCGCGGCTCCCTTGTTGACGAACTGCATCAAGCGCACTTCGGCATCGCAATCATCAGCTACACATATTTGCGCGGTGACTTCGATGTCTTTGAAAGCGCAAAGAAACTCCGCGCGGTCTCCATCAAGCTCCTGCGCATATGTTGCATCCGGCCGTCGGATCGGTTGCCTGCCGATGGACCAGGCATCGCCGCTTTCGAGATCCTGGATGTAGCAAAACTGGCCCCAGCAATCGCGCGTAACATCCTCTCGCCAACGCGTGACATCGAGGCCGCGCCAGATTGCGTATCCTGACCCGTTCTCTGTGAGGAGCACATGATAACTGCCGTTCGAAAGCAGGGCGGTTTCGGTAGCCGGGCCTGTTCGATGTGGGGAAACCAGATTTTCATTTTCGTCAATCGACCGGACCATTGCGAGATCCCTCAAATCGATAGCAGCTTTGCTTCAAGCCGGACGCCGGCTCTTTCCACGGATGTTGTTCGGGAAAGGCCATTTGCGCCTCCCGTTCAACAAGACCCGTGCTGACATTCCTCCGGGTGGCCGGCGTGCAAATCAGTGCAGTCGCATGACGATGCGGCCGTCGATCTTGCCTGCCTCCATCCGATGGAAGATGTCGTTGATGTTCTCTAGGCGATCCCAGGAAAAATGCGGCTTCACTTTTCCCTCTGCGGCAAACACCAGTGATTCCTCCAGATCCTGGCGGGTGCCGACGATCGAGCCCCGCACGGTGATGCGTTTCAGCACTGTTTCGAACACGGGCAAGGACATCATTCCCGGGGGAAGGCCGACAAGCGCCATCGTGCCTTTCGACCGCATGAACCCGAAGGCCTGCTCCATCGCGACGGGAGAGACCGCGGTCACAAGGACGCCGTGAACGCCGCCATTGGTCGCTTTCGTGACCTGTTCGATGGCGTCTTTGGCCTTGCCATTGACAGTAATATCGGCGCCGAGCTGTTTTGCCAGCGTCAGCTTCTCCTCGAATATGTCGGCAGCAACGACATTCATCCCCATCGCCTTGGCATATTGCACTGCCATGTGCCCGAGGCCACCGACACCGGATATCGCCACCCACTCGCCGGGACGGACCTCCGTCTCCTTCAGCCCCTTGTATACGGTCACCCCGGCGCAAAGCACCGGCGCGGCCGCACCGAACTCGAGTTTGTCTGGTACGGCGCCCACGAAGTCAGGATCTGCAAGTCCAAACTCCGCGAAGGTTCCGTTGACGGAGTATCCTGTATTTACCTGGGAAGCGCACAGGGTCTCCCAACCGGTTCGGCAGTATGGGCAGTAACCGCAGGCAGTGTGTAGCCAAGGCACCCCAACCCTGTCGCCTTCCTTCACTCTTTTGACGCCCGCTCCCACCGCCGAGACGAAGCCAACTCCCTCATGTCCGGGTACGAAGGGTGGCGACGGCTTTACCGGCCAGTCGCCATTGGCGGCGTGGAGATCGGTGTGGCACACGCCCGTCGCCTCGTATTTGACCAGTATCTGTCCTGGTCCAGGTGTCGGAACGGCCATTTCTTCAATGGTGAGTGGAGCGCGGAACTGCCGAACGACAGCCGCCTTCATCGTCTTTGCCATTTCATGCTCCTCCAGCTTGTATGACTTCGACGTATTTGCGGGCCTTAAGCCAGTAATGGCTATGGCGGAAACTAACCCGAGACATCGTGGCTGCGCCTCGGCGCTTCAGACATTCTCTGCCAACATCCGTGCGGTTCTTTGCCCTCGTTGATTAAGACTCACGAACAGGCTTCCATCGCCAGCAACGGGGAGGTCGCTGATGGGGTTGTCCAACATAATTCGGCTTGCCTGTCTGACCGCTGTTGTCACGCGAATGCTTGACGACGACCGCCGTCACCAATTCTTTGACGCGCAGGTGAACCCAACTCCGGCGAGAGGCATCCCGTCATTAGCCGCGCGAATGTTAAACCTCTTGCGATGCTTCGACAACCGGCTCTGCAACTTGCGACCGCTGCCGCTGCCGCCGCGCAAGCGGCTGTTCCAACTGGCCGGACAGAAGATCAGCGAAGTTGTCCGGTGTCTGCATGGAGCATAGTGATCCGTCCACAGGAGCGCTGTGCATTACTGTAACATACTCCCGCACTACCCGGCCTTCATGCACCTTGTCGCCGTTTGGCGCCGTCCGGCGACCAGTCGATAAGAGGTCATAATGTTGAAGGGCAGATATTTCGCGGCGGCCACCGTGCTTGCCGCCATCGTCTTTACCGGGCCTGTCCAAGCCCAGACCCTCAGTTACGCCGACGCGATCACCAAATTGGCGGACGATTGCGGGGCGGATATTCAGAAGTTGTGCAAGGGACTGAATCTCGGCAACGGAAGAATCGCCGATTGCCTGCAGCAGAACGCTTCGAAGGTGACGCCCACTTGCAAGGGTGCCATCAGCGTCGTTCTTCAGTCGATTGCCCAGCGGGAACAGGCCCAGGCTTCCTATCAAAAGGTCTGCCAGCGCGACATCGCCAAGAGATGCTCCGATATCAAGGGCGACGGCTTCATCCTCGCTTGCCTGGCGAAAAAGCAGGAACGCATCAGCCAGGAATGCAATCAGGTGATCACAGATGCAGGGTGGAGATAATTCCATGAGGTTTCTCGCAAAAGCAGGCGCTTTGCTTGCCGCAATCGCTTTCTTCCCCTGCCTGACGTTTGCCCAGGAGGTTTCTCAACAGCGGATCATCACCGGGCTCGGAAAGCTTACCTCGGCGGCGCCGGCAATTGATCTGGAGATCTTGAGGCAGGAGGTGGTGAACGGCGGCGGCCAGCCGATGGCGGCTCTGCCGAACTGGCAAAAAATTTCGAAGCTTCCGCAGATGGTCGTTGAGATCAATTTCGAAAACGACTCTGTAGCAATCCAGCCGAAATCCTATCGCACCTTGGGGATGCTTGCGGATGCCCTGCATCACCCGAACCTCTGGGCCTACAAGTTCCTCGTCGTCGGCCACTCAAGTGCGACAGGCGACGATAAGCACAATCTCGAGCTCAGCGACAAGCGCGCCGCTGCGATAAAGGAGATCCTTTCAACCACCTTCGCCGTCGACCCACAACGTCTCTACGCGGTCGGTGTTGGCGAATACATGCCGATCGAAGGCTTGAACGCCGATGCCTCAAACAACAGGCGCGTGCAACTGATCAACCTTGGGGTCTTCACGCAAAAGCTGTGACCGGCAGCGCAACACCAGGCTGATCGGTTGTCTCCCAAGCGTCTCCTAGAAGAGGCCCAACCTAGAGGGTTGGGCCCAAGCCTTGCCTGGCATGCTCACCACCGTGCCCGTGCATGACGCGAGGCCCAGAGGCGCATCTGCCAGAACGATCCTTCACTCTGCCGCCGAGCGTTGCGGCAGCACCCAGTTCGGGCGCGGGAAATGGCAGGTGTAGCCGTTCGGATAGCGTTCCAGGTAATCCTGGTGCTCCGGTTCGGCCTCCCAGAAATCTCCAACTGGCTCCACCTCGGTCACGACCTTGCCCGGCCACAGGCCTGAGGCTTCCACGTCAGCGATGGTATCCTCGGCAACCCGCTTCTGCTCGTCGTCGACGTAGTAGATCGCCGATCGATAGGACACGCCGATGTCGTTGCCCTGGCGGTTCTTCGTCGTCGGGTCGTGGATCTGGAAGAAAACCTCCAGAAGGCGCCTGTAGCTGATACGCTCAGGGTCGAAGATGATCTCGATGCCCTCGGCATGGGTGCCGTGGTTGCGGTAAGTTGCGTGCGGCACGTCGCCGCCGGTGTAGCCGACGCGCGTATCGGTGACGCCGGGGAGCCTGCGGATCAGGTCTTGCATCCCCCAGAAACAGCCACCGGCCAGAACAGCTCTCTTCGTCATCCAGAATCCCTCCGGTTGGTAATACGCCTTGGTCTTTTCTCCACTCACGGCGAAGGAACCGTCGGCGATGGACCAGTAATATAGGAACTCGTTTTGCTCAGGTCAGGAGGGCGCCAAAAACATGGATCGAATCCCGCGCTGTGGGTCGTCACGGCGCTTCCAGAGGTTGACGAGGCAGAATGCTACAACGCCCCGGGCTTCAGCGGTTCCGTCAGTCGCGTCAGCAGCGTCACCACTTCGGCCTGTAGATCCAGGCAGATTTGCTGATGCTCGGACACCTGCTTCTCCCGGCGCGGAAGCTCTCGCAAAAGACTGTCGAGCGTCATCGACTCGCGCGCATAGGCCTCGAAGAGGTCGTAGAGCTGATGGTTCTTTGTCATGCGCAGAAGTTCGCGGTGCCGTGGAAGCACCAACGAAAGGCGAGCCCGGCCGAGTTGTACCAAACCCATATCGTCCCTTGCCCTCTGCTTTTGCCTGCGATCGGTTCGATCCAGGTTCTCTCCTGCGGCCCGGTATCCGAAAGCACCGGAGGACGGGAAACGCTGCAACTCGAGGACGGTTCCCGACGATGTTGAGGCCGAGCCGAACTGTGCGCGCGAGAACGTTGAGGTTGGCGGTCGGCTGCTTGCCGATTGCTCCGGATGGGCGGACGAACGCCTTCGTTCGCTTTCTTGAAGGCGAGGCGGCCGCTCTTTCTGGCGACGCGCCCCGATCCAATCTTCGATCACGGTTTCAAGGCGGCCAGGAGGGCTTTTGCCGTTTCGCCAGATGAGGCGGGATTCTGGCCGGTGATGAGCCGGCCATCCACGACCGTATGGACGCCCCAGTCCTTCACCTTTGAGAAAACGGCGCCGAGACCGAGCAACTCGTCTTCCACCAGGAAGGGCACGACCTCCGTCAGGCCGACGGCCGCTTCCTCGGAATTGGTAAAACCGGTGACCTTTCGACCGTTCACGAAAGGCGTGCCGTCCGGGTTCTTGACGCGGTGCAGAACGCCGGGGGCGTGGCATACGAGGGCAATCGTCTTGCCCGCCGCAATGAAGGCTTCAAGCAGCTTGATCGAGTTTCCGTCCTCGGCGAGATCCCACATCGGACCGTGACCGCCGGGATAGAAGACGGTGTCGAAGTCCCTCTGGTTGACGCTGTCGAGGCGAACCGTCTCGGCGAGCTGGGCCTTGGCTTCCCGGTCTGCCTTGAAACGCCGAGTGAGGTCGGTCTCGAACATCGGTTCATCGCTCTTCGGGTCAAGTGGCGGTTGGCCGCCCTTGGGCGATGCAAGGGTGATTTCGGCTCCGGCATCCCTAAAAACGTAATAGGGAGCCGCCAGCTCTTCGAGCCAGAACCCTGTCTTCTTGCCGGTGTTGCCGAGGGTGTCATGCGAAGTGAGGACCATTAGGACTTTCATGGATCATATCCTTTGCACAGGAGGAGTAGATTTGAAGTCCGATCAGCCGCGTCGGCTTCTCGATGCACTGATATTGGCGTCGCAATGATATGTGGGAGATCCAGGTCGCAGAATCCAGCTATCCATCTTGATGATGGACGAAGGAGCGAGAACTTCAGCTCGCTC
>NZ_JAEPRP010000171.1:0-8776 GCF_016652895.1 Ensifer sp. SSB1 | reverse complement strand
GCGATTGATCGCCGCCCGGGTGGCCGAAATGGCCTGTGCGCTCTTCAGGTCTGACCGCTGCGGGCGTCGACCGGCAGGTTGGCTGCAGTGCCATCCGCGCGCGCCAGGACGAAATTGTCGAAATTGGCGATCGAGGCGCAGGAGTGGTTGGGGAACACGCGCACGCGACTGCCGAGCGGCAGGGCGCGCCCGGAATGGGGGACGAACCCATGTTCCTCGGACAGTCGCTCGAGTGCCCACATGCCGGTTTCGCCATCGCCTTCAGCGCTGACGACCGTGCCGAACCCAGCGCCACCCATGCCATGTGCGCCGCGATCGGAGCTCATGGACTTCGAACCAGCGTCGATGATGAAGTGCGCGTCGTTGGACGCAACGACGCGGGCGACGACTGAAAGCGCGAGGTCGTCGGCGGTACAGATGCCAAGCCGAAGGGCGGTGCCGTCCAGAAAGACGTAGTTTCCGGGACGGATGTAGTCGACTTCCTGGGGCAGCGGTGCACCGAGGCAAGTCGGCGTTGCGCCGACGGAAATGCAATCGACGGCGATTCCGCGTTGCCGAAGCCGGTCGGCGAGGCCGGCGAGGGCCTTCGCCTCGTCGCGGGCGATCGTGGCCAGGGCGTGCGGCTCAGGAGCGGCGTAGGCATGTCCGGCGTGCGAAAGCAGTCCGGCAAATCGCAAGCCAGAGGCGCCGGCGATCCTTGCGCACAGTTCAGGCGCTGCCGGGTCATCGGGTTTGAGGCCGACGCGGCCGAGGCCGACGTCGACCTTGAGGAACACGCCGATCTCGACGCCGTACCGGCTGGCGGCCTTCGACAGCGCATCGACACCTGTTTCGCTCGCCGCAATCGTACGCAGTTCCACGCCCCGCGCCTTGACCACAGGCAGCAGGCGATCGAGCGACGCCGCGCGGACGATGGGATAGGCCAGAATGATCGACGGGATCCCGGCTTCGGCAAAGATAAGCGCCTCGCTGGGCTTGGAGGCGGTGATACCGCGCGCGCCTGCGGCCAGCTGCTGCCCGGCGATGTGGAGGCTCTTGTGCGTCTTCACATGCGGAAACATTGCCACGCCTGCTGCATCGGCGCGCTGCTGCATGGCCTTGATGTTGCGGGTAAGCCGTCTCTCGTCGACCTCGATATAGGGTGTCGGTTGATCGGCGGCTGCTGGACGCAGGAACCCGGTGGTCTTGGCTTCGCTTGCGCTGTCGCGGATTTCTGTCGACGCGATGCCGGCAGCGCTCGCAGCCGGTTGCGTCACTTCGAAAGTGCTCATGTTGGGATACTCTGATCTGGAACGGGGTATCGCGGCTGCGGTCAGCCGGTTGCGACCTGGCGCACGTAGTGGGTCGATGAGATCTGCCGCATCGGCAGTTCGCGAGGCACGAAGTCCGGCGCACGCACCGCACTCGGGATTTCGTCGGACATCGGCTGGCGCCCTTCCGGACGGCGCGTCGGGTCGGCAATCGGCACGGTCGATAGCAGCTTGCGGGTATAGGGGTGCTGCGGATTGCCGAACACCGAACGGCGATCGCCGATCTCGACGATTTCGCCGAGATACATGACCGCAACGCGGTGGGCGATGCGCTCGACCACCGCCATGTCATGGCTGATGAACAGAAGAGCGATCTGCATCTCGCGCTGCAGGTCCATCAAGAGGTTGATGACCTGTGCCTGGATCGTCACGTCGAGCGAGGCGACCGCCTCGTCGGCGACGATGAGACGCGGCTTGAGCGCAAGCGCCCGGGCGATACAGATGCGCTGGCGCTGGCCACCGGAAAATGCATGCGGATAGCGCTCGAGATGCTCAGGCGAAAGCTCCACCTTTGCCAGAAGTTCGGCGGCGCGGGCGCGCATGTCCCCGGTCGAACCCAGCTTGTGGACCCGCATCGGGTCCATCAACGACTGCTCGATCGTCATGCGCGGGTTGAGCGAGGAAAACGGATCCTGGAAGACCATCTGAGCCTCGCGCCGAAATCGCGCAAGGACGGGGCGCGGCGCGCCGATCAGCTCGGTTCCATCGAAGCGGATGGAGCCCGAACGCGGCCGATCGAGCTGCATGAGCGAGCGGGCGACCGTCGACTTGCCGCAGCCGGATTCGCCGACCAGCGCCAGGGTCTCGCCGGGAAAAATGTCGAAGGAGACGTTCTCCACCGCGTGCACCCGGCCGGAGACGTGGCCGAATAGCCCGGCCTTGAGATCGAAGCGCGTCACAAGGTTTCGCACCTCGACGAGCGGGCGGAGGGCTTCCGTCATGTGAGCCGGCGCGTTCATTCTGTCGTCTCCGCGGGCTGCCGCTCCGGTTCGAACACCAGCAGCGGGAATTTTTCCGGCGCATCCTTGTCGGCCATGCTGCCGAGGCGCGGCACGGCGGAAATCAGGGCGCGTGTATAGGCATGCGTCGGCTTGGCGAAGATGTCGTAGACCGAACCCGTCTCGACGATTTCACCCTTGAGCATCACGCAGACCCGGTCGGCGACCTCCGCGACGACACCCATGTCGTGGGTAATGAACAGCACCGACATGCCGATCTCGCGCTGCAGGGCGCGGACCAGATCAAGGATCTGCGCCTGAATGGTCACGTCGAGCGCGGTCGTCGGCTCGTCGAGGATCATCAGCGACGGGCGGCAGGCAAGCGCGATGGCGATCATGACGCGTTGGCGCATGCCGCCGGAGAGCTGGTGAGGATACTGGTCGAGCCTGCGTTCCGCATCGGGCACACGCACCAGCTTGAGGGTGTTGAGCGCGATCTGGCGCGCTTCCTCCGGTGCCTTGTTCTGATGATGGATCACCGCTTCGGCAATCTGGTCGCCGACGGTAAAGACCGGGTTCAGGCTCGACATCGGGTCCTGGAACACGATCGAGATATCCGCGCCGCGAAGGGCTTCGACCCGCTTTTCCGACAATGTCGCGAGGTCGGCGACCTTGCCGTCCTTCAAGCGCATCAGCACCCGTCCGCCGGTGATCGCCGCGCCGTCATATTCCGTCAGCCGCATGATCGTCATGGCAGTCACCGATTTGCCGGATCCGGACTCGCCGACCAGCGCGACGGTCTCGCCGCGTGCAATGCGGAAGGAGACGCCCCGCACCGCGCGCAGCTGGGAGCGTGTGCCGGCCGCGAAGGAAACCTCCAGGTCTTCCACGGAAAGGATGACATCCTCGGGCAGTTCAGGGGGCGCGGATTTAGACAGGAACATCAGCACATGGACCCGATTTCGAGGGGACGTTGCCCTATCAGGTCTCGCAACGGGGTTGCATCCTGTCAATATGCTCGGATGGCGAAGAACTCCCAGCGAGGCAGGCCGTCAGTGCCTGGGCGGCACGCGATCGGCTTCGGTCCGCGCCACAAAACCGAGTGAAATCAATGTGTCACGAATGTGGCAATCGAAACTATGCGCTTTCTGCATCGTGTCGCCTGTCTTCGCATATGGCCTCGATCGGGCGATTTCGGTCATGACGATGCCTCAGGCGGCGTCGATGCCGGCATCGAATCCGTTCTTGTACTGTGGCAGTGCCGCACACTGCTTGAGATGCTGCCACAACCCATCGCTGTCGGCGCTGCCGGGGCCGGCGCGTCTGAAGATGCGGATCTCCATTTCGAGCGACATCTGTGGTCCGCCGATCTGGACGAGGCGGCCTTGCCGCAAGGCTTCCGCCACACAGATCTGCGGCAGCCAGGCGACGCCGCGCCCGGCGACCGCCATGTGCTTCAGGCCGTCGGCGAGGCCTGACTGATAGACGGTGCTGAGATTGAGCGGCCTGCGCCAGCGCGACTGGATCAAGGTCGCCAGCTTGCCGATGTAGCCGTCGCTCCAGGAATAGGCGAGGTAAGGGATCTCCGTGCTTTCGGGCCCGTCGATGTCGAACAGCGGTCGGCCGCTCTCGTCGGTTCCCGACACCAGGATGAGCCTGTCCTTGCCGATCTGCAGGGATTCGAACGGACCGCCTTCCAGCACCGGCGGGCCATCGGGATGTACATAGGTAATGGCAAAATCGCACTGGCCCGAACACAGGTGATCGATGCTTTCAAGGAAGTCGGCCGCATGCATGCTGGTGCGAAGCGGCATCCGCGAGATCAGCGGCGAGCCAATCCATCTCGGGAAAAAGTACATCGCCAGCGTGTGCAGCGAGGTAAATGTCAGCATGGCCGAGCTTTCGCCCGCGACATTGCGGCAATCGGTGCGCAGCCTGTAGGCCTCGCGCACGAGGCGCTGGCAACCGGGCAGGAACATCGTTCCCGCCCGTGTCAATTGCACGGGATAGGTGCTGCGGTCGATGAGGTCCGCGCCGATCCAGTTCTCGAGTGATTTGATGCGGCGACTGAAGGCCGGCTGCGAAATGTTGCGCGCAGTCGCCGCCGTCGAAAAGTTCCGCGTGGCGGCGATTTCGAGAAAATCTTCAAGCCATTGCAGTTCCATGCCGGCCCTCATGCGTGATTTGCATAGTCTATCCTAATTACACATTGGACAGACCTGCAAGGGCTCTTCTAGCCTCCCCTATAACGAGAAGAAAACTTCCGCCTCCACCAAATGGGAACAACGATGAAACGCACCTTAGCCCTAGCTCTCTGCTTGGGGCTCGGCATCGCGGCTGCGCCCGCTATGGCCGAGACCAAGAACCCCGGCACTTTCGTCTTCATGTGGACCGACGACATCCAGTCGTTCGACCCCGCCTATATCGCCAACACGCCGAGCTCCTACGGCGCGCTCAACATCTACAGCCGCCTGTTGAACTTCAACGGCTCGAAGATTTCCGAGTTCGTGCCGTCGCTCTCGACCGAAGTACCGTCGCTCGAGAATGGCCTCATCAAGCAGGCTGCCGACGGCTCCGTCAGCTACACCTTCCCGATCCGCAAGGGCGTTCTCGCCCACAAGGTCGGGATCAAGGGCGCCGACGGTAAAGTCACCTGGGAGTATTACGACAAGCTGACCGACGCCCAGAAGGCGACGATCGAGCCTGGCTACGGCCAGATCACGCCGGAGGACGTGCGCTATTCGCTGTTGCGCGCCATCCTTCAGGGGCAGTCGTGGATGTCGAACGCGATCACCGAGGTGATCACTGCCGGCAAATACACCGACATCGCCAAGTGGGTTGAGGCCGAAGGCCAGGTCAAGTCCATCAACGACGCCAGCCCCGAGATCCTGCGCAAGGTTTATGACGAACTCTCATCGCAGATTGTCGTCGATGGCGACAACGTCACGCTGAAGCTGCCGAAGTCGTTTCCAGCAACGCTCGGCGTGATCGCGCTGCCCTTCGGCACCTCGGTCGTCGACAAGGAATGGGTTGCATCGGTCGGCGGCTGGGATGGCTCGGGCGACACCTGGAAGGCCCATTACCGTCCGGAACTCGGCGCCAATCCGCTGTTTGCGGAAGAAAACGGCACCGGGCCGTTCATGCTCGAGGAGTGGGACCGGACCGACCGGCGCATCACCCTGAAGCGCTTCGACAATTACTTCATGGGCCCCGCCAAGCTTGAACGCGTGGTCATGCGCACGGTGCCGGAATGGACGACGCGGCGCCTGCAGCTTCTGTCCGGTGACGCTGATTTCGTTACCGCCCCGGTCGAGTTCATCGACGAACTCAGCAAGACCGAAGGCGTCAAGGTCATCGACGGCCTGCAGAAAGTGTTCTCGCGCGGCATCTTCTTCGCCTGGCCGCTCGACGACAACGACAATCCGGCGATCGGCAGCGGCAAGCTGGACGGCGCCGGCATCCCGCCGGACTTCTTCGCTGATATCGACGTGCGCAAGGGCTTCAACTATGCCCAGAACTATGATGCGCTCCTGAACCAGGTGTTGCTCGGAAAGACCGTGCAGTCGCGCGGGCCGACGGTGCGCGGCATCATGGGTTACCGCGCGGACTCACCGATCTACAGCTACGATCCTGCCAAGGCAGAGGAGCACTTCAAGAAGGCATTCGGCGGCAAGCTCTGGGATACCGGCTTCGCCTTCAC
Organism: Ensifer sp. SSB1; assembly: GCF_016652895.1. Classification (NCBI taxonomy): domain Bacteria; kingdom Pseudomonadati; phylum Pseudomonadota; class Alphaproteobacteria; order Hyphomicrobiales; family Rhizobiaceae; genus Ensifer; species Ensifer sp. SSB1. The sequence goes on along the minus strand of NZ_JAEPRP010000171.1, from coordinate 2,828 downwards.
CGCCTATGTGACCGAGGGCAATCCGCAGCTGACGGCCGCACTCTCGGCGCTGCAGCAGGGCCTGTCGCGCATCAACCCGAAGTTCAAGATGCAGATCCAGGCACTGCCCTGGGCATCGGTCTCGGACAAGCTCAACAACCGCGAGAAGCCGGCGGCTCCTTTGACGGTGATGGGCTGGGGGCCTGACTATTCCGATCCGGGCGGTCCGCTCGGTGCAGCCAGCTACTATCTCTCGCCCACCGGCCTCGTCGGCGGCATGGTCGGCCAGGGCTACCGCGATCTGATGGCCGAGAAGTTCAAGCCTCTGCTCGACGAGGCATGGGCTTCGGTCGATCCCGCTGTGCGCGAGCCGATCTACGCCAAGCTGCAGGAAATGTCGTACGAATATGCCACCACCCAGTTCCTCTGGGAAGACTTCGGCTACGTCGTCACCCGCAGCAATATCGATGGTTATGTCGACAACATGATCCTCTACGGTGCGTGGGACTTCTACCCGGTCACCAAGGCCAACGACTGATTGGCCAGGGCTGTCGGGTGGCGATCTCACCCGGCAGCCCTTGTTTCATTTTCCCTGAAATCGGAACGTGTGAACCGTGCTGAACTACGCACTCAGACGATTGATGATGCTGCCGATCGTCCTCTTCGCGCTGTCGTTGATGATTTTCGCGCTGCAGATGTCGCTTTCGCCGACACAGAGACTGGCGGCCTACGCGCCGTCGCCCGATTATCTCAAGGGCGGTCAGGAAAGCATTCGCCGGATGATCGAGCAGTACGGGCTGAACGATCCGTTCTACCTCCAGTATGGCCGCTGGATCGGCGGCGTTCTCAGCGGCAATCTCGGCTGGTCCGAGACCGCCCGCCAGCCGGTGTCGACCGCCCTGATGTCGCTGTTTCCGGCGACGCTGGAACTGGTCGTGCTGGCCTTCGTTCCCTGTCTGCTGCTCGCCGTCTACCTCGGCTCACGCGCCGGCATCTATCTCAACCGCTGGCCGGACCATGTCATCCGCATCTTCACCATTCTTGGCTGGTCTTTTCCGGTTTACGTCTTCGGCCTGCTGATGCTCCTGATCTTCTATTCGGCGCTTGACTGGTTCCCGCCCGGCCGGCTCAGCCAGTGGGCCCAGACCATCGTCAGTTCCGGCGATTTCGTGCGCTACACCGGCGCCAACACCGTCGATGCGCTGTTGAACGGTAACCTGGCGATCTTCGGCGATGCGCTTCGTCACCTTGCGGCGCCCGTCATCACGCTGACCTATGTCAACGTCGCCAGCATGACGCGGGTGATGCGCACCTCGATGCTGGAAACGCTGCGCCAGGACTATGTGCGAACCGCCCGCGCCAAGGGCCTGCCGCGCCGCGTTGTCGAATTGCATCACGCCAGGCGCAACGCGCTTCTGCCGCTCGCAACCATCGCCGGCATGGAACTCGCCGTGATGATGGGCGGCGTGGTCATCACCGAGACCATCTTCGACTATGCCGGGCTCGGCCAGTTTGCCGCCAAGACCGCCGCCAATCTCGACTTTCCCGCAGTTCTCGGCTTCGGCCTCTATTTCGCGGTCGTCCTGGTGCTGATGAACCTGGTCGTCGATCTCATCTATCCGTTGCTTGACCCGAGGGTGAAGACGCAATGAAGTTTCTTCGTTACCTCGCACGCAATCCGGTGTCGCTGTTCGGCGTCGTGGTCCTGCTCGCTTTCGTGCTGATCGCCGTCTTCGCCCCCGTCTTGGCACCGCCGCAGAGCTTCCAGCTTTCGCCCTACGACACGCCGCGCGCGGGTTTCCTCGCGACGCCGCAACCGCCTTCGCCTGAGGCCATGTTTGGCACGACCCAGGGCCAGTACGACATCTTCTATGGTGTCGTCTGGGGTACGCGCACGGCATTCAAGATCGGGCTCGGGGTCGTGGCGATCTCCGTGCTGATCGGCACGGTCGTCGGCGCCGTCGCGGCCTATTACGGTGGCGTCATCGAGGAAGTGCTGATGCGCATCGTCGACGTGTTCATGGCCGTACCTTTCCTGATCGCTGCCATGGTGCTGACGGCGTTGCTCGGCAAAGGCATCGTGCCCATCACGATCGCGCTCACGACTTTCGGCTGGATGAGTTATGCCCGTATCGTTCGAAGCGAGATCCTGAGGATCCGCGAGATGGATTACATCCACGCAGCCAGGAGCTATGGCGCCAGCGATCTCAGGCTGATCGTGCTGCATATACTGCCCAACGCCATGTTCCCGGTGCTGGTTCTCGCGACGATGGCGACCGGTTCCATGGTGCTGTCCGCCTCGGCGCTCAGCTTCCTCGGCGTCGGCACCGAAGAAGGTTATGCCGACTGGGGCCAGTTCATCGCCTATTCACGCAACTGGATCGTCGGTCAGCCCGGCAATCCCTTCCAGTTCTGGTACACGCTGGCCTTCCCGGGCGCGGCCGTCTTCCTCTTCGTACTGTCGTGGAACCTGGTCGGCGATGCGCTGCGCGACATGCTCGACCCACGCCACGCCCATTGAGACCCAATCCCTTTACGACCCAAGGAGCATTTTCCATGTCCTCTCTGTCTGCTGCTTCCATCGAGCTGTTCGAGGATCTGATCCGGTACGAGGTCGAGGATAAGGCGATCCCGTCGATCTCCTACGCCCTCGTCGACCGCGACGGTGTGCTTGCCGAAGGCCATGTCCAGCGCCATGACCGACATTTCGAAATGGGCAAGGACACCTGCTTCCGTATCGGCTCGATCACCAAGACCTTCACGTCGCTCGCGATCATGCAGCTGGTCGAAAAGGGCCTTGTCGATATCGATGTCGACGTCTCGACCTATCTGCCCGGTTTCAAGCCGGT
>NZ_JAEPRP010000170.1:0-16277 GCF_016652895.1 Ensifer sp. SSB1 | reverse complement strand
TGCTATAGGTCTCGAAACGTTCGACGAGGCGCGGCTCGCCCGGCTCTTCCTTGGCAAACGGCGAGATGTCCTTCGGGAAATGCGTGACGTGCGCCGGCTGGATCAGCGTGCCTTCGACCTTCTCTTCGAAGATGAAGGCAAGGCATTCACCCCAGGTCCAGTCCTTCTCGACCTCGAAGCCGGCAGCCTTGGCAGCAGCGCGGGCCTCTTCGTCGGTCTTCATCGCCAGGAAGTCGATGCCGGTCGCTTCCTTGACGGCGTCAGGCATCGGCACGCGGCGGAACGGACCCTTGAACGAGATTTCCTTGTCGCCATAGGCGAACTCGGTCGAGCCGTGGATCGCCATGGCCAGCTCACCGAACAGCCGCTCGACGAGGTCCATGATGTCCTCGTAGTCGGCATAGGCCCAGTAGCACTCCATCATGGTGAATTCCGGATTGTGCCGGGTGGAGACGCCTTCGTTGCGGAAGTTGCGGTTGATCTCGAACACCTTGTCGGTGAGGCCCGAGACCAGCGTGCGCTTCAGGTACAGTTCCGGCGCGATGCGCAGGAACATGTCGAGCTTCAGCGTGTTGTGATGCGTCTTGAACGGCTCGGCGGTGGCGCCGCCATAGACCGAATGCAGCATCGGCGTCTCGACTTCCATGAAGCCGTCGTTTTCCATGAAGCGACGGATGCCGGAAACGATCTTGCTGCGTTGCTGGAAGCGCAGCTTCGATTCCTCGTTGGTCATGATGTCGAGGTGACGCTTGCGATAACGCAGCTCGATGTCGGACAGGCCATGCCACTTCTCGGGCATCGGCAGCAGCGACTTCGTCAGCTTGTTGATCGTTTGCGCGTTGATCGTCAGCTCGCCGCGCTTGGTGCGGCGCACGACGCCGGTGACGCCGATGATGTCGCCGATGTCGATCATCGGCAGCAGCCCGCGGGCTTCCTCGCTCGTCACATCCTTGTGGCTGAAGATCTGGATCTTGCCGGAGGCGTCATGGATGTCCATGAACATGCCGGAGTTGCGCGAGGAATAGACGCGGCCGGCGACGGTCACGACGTCCTGCGTCTCGGTGTCCGGTTCCAGGCCCTCGTACTTGGCGATGAGTTCGGCATTGGTCATCGTCCGGTGGAAATGTGCCGGATAGACGTCGCCGATCTGCTCGCGCAGCAGCTTCAGCTTCTGTGCGCGCACTTCCGTTGCGTCGGAGGAGAGGCCAGTGGTCTCGGTCTTGTCGTTCATCGTGCTCTCCTTACTTTCCGCTGCCGACCATGGAGGCGACCACCTGAGACGCGACCTTCAGGCGCTGGCGTACCACGGCGCGGCCCAGGATTTCCATGCTGTCGAACAGCGGCAGCGAGCGCTGCGATCCGGAAACCGCGACGAACAGCGGCGCCACGATGACCTTCAGCTTCTTGCCCATGCGCTCGGCGACCGCACGCAGTTCCGCTTCGATCGACTCCTTGTTCCATTCGAGGATCTTTTCGAGATCCGGCTGAACGGTGTTGAGGACCTCGAGCAGTTCCTCGGGCGTCGACTTGACGCCGGCGAAGGCTGCCGGCTGCAGGCCGAGGTCGGACTTGAACAGGAAGCTCGCGAGATCCGGCAGTTCGCCGAACTTCGAAATGCGCGACTGGCTGAGCTTCAGGCCCTGGTTCAGACGATCGTTTTCCATGGCCCAGGCAAGAACGCGGGCGGCGAACTCTTCTTCCGAAAGCTTCTCGCGGATCCAGCGGGCGTTCAGCCAGTCGAGCTTCTGGATGTCGAAGATCGCGCCGGCCTTGGACAGGTTCTCCGGATCGAACTTGGCTGCCAGTTCGTCGATCGTCAGAAGTTCCTCGCCTTCTGCGATCTGAATGAAGAACAGGCCGAGGAAGTTCATCAGGGCTTCCGGCAGGTAGCCGAGCGCCGTGTAGTAGGAGATCGAGGTCGGGTTCTTGCGCTTCGACAGCTTCGACTTGTCGGCATTGCGCATCAGCGACAGGTGCATGAAGACAGGCGGTTCGAGGCCGAGATACTTGTAGATCAGGATGTGCTTCGGCACGGAAGCCAGCCACTCCTCGCCGCGGGCGACGTGGGTGATCTTCATCAGGTGGTCGTCGACGACGTTTGCCATGTGGTATGTGGGCATGCCGTCGGCCTTCAAGAGGACCTGCATGTCGACGGCATCCCACGGAATTTCGACGTCGCCGTAGACGCCGTCGTTAAACTTGCACGAGCCCTCGGTCGGGATCTTCATGCGCACGACGTGCGGCTCGCCGGCTGCAACGCGCGACGTCACTTCCTCGGCCGAAAGGTTGAGGCACAGGCCATCATACTTCGAAGGCTTGCCGGCGGCGCGCTGGCTCTCGCGCATCTGCTCGAGCCGTTCGGGCGTGCAGAAGCAGCGGAAGCCGTGACCGTTCTCGACGATCTTCTCGACGTAGGGGCGGTACATGTCCTTGCGGTCGCTCTGCCGGTACGGGCCATAGGGACCGCCGATATCAGGACCTTCCGACCATTCGAGCCCGCACCATTTCAGCGCGTCCAGCACCTTCTGTTCGAACTCCGGCGTCGAGCGGGTCGCATCGGTATCTTCGATGCGCAGGATGAACTCGCCACCGTGCTTCTTTGCGAAGAGGTAGTTGAACAGAGCGATGTAGGCGGTGCCGACATGCGGCTCGCCGGTGGGGGAGGGTGCGATGCGTACCCGGACTGCTGAATTTGCCATGGTCTTTGCCCGTCTGACGTGCTTCTCGCCCCTTGCCGGAGAAGAAATCCGGCCGTCGGGCGCGCATTTTATGGGAAGGAAAGGCCCGCAAGGGTGCCGCAACAACGGTATCGGCAGGCTATTCCAATAGGCTCGCGTGAGACCATAGAACGCCTGTCATGTCAACGGAAACCGGATCACGCCGGTTTTTGTTGACACCGTCTGTCCTGAGCGGTAATGAACCAGAAGGTTATTTAACTGAAAGGTTTTTTAGAAAATGCCGGAAGATCGCTTGTCGACAACGCTCTCCGCCCTGGCCGACCCAACGCGAAGGGCGATCCTCGCCCGCCTCGCTCTCGGAGAGGCCTCGGTCGGCGAACTGGCAGAACCCTTCGAAATGAGCCTGCCGGCAGTCTCCAAGCATCTCAAGGTTCTCGAACGCGCCGGGCTGATCAGCCGCGGCCGCGAAGCGCAGTGGCGCCCGTGCCGGCTCGAGGCTGCGCCGCTGAAGGACGTCAACAGCTGGCTCGACGGCTACCGTCGCTTCTGGGAGCAGAAGTTTGATCGTCTCGACGCCTATCTGCAGGAGCTCCAGCACATCGACCCGGGCGCCGGGAAGAACTGATCCCGCCCCATCTTCCGTCGGCAACCAATCTCCTATATTCAGGTCAGGTCGAAAAAGGCAGGACCGGATAAGGTAAGCCCGGTCCCTTCGCAGCGCTTAGCGGCGCGCGAAGCTCTGCTCGAACGTCCCGTTCGAACCCGCGACGTGGTTCCGATGCAATCGCATCGGTCCGCGGCGGGGTGTATGCAATCGACGCAGTCCGCCGCGTTTCTCGAACACGGAGACTGTGAACATGCGACTGAACCATATCGACCTCTATAGCCCCGTCGTTGCCGAAACGGCTTCCTTCCTCATCAATCACTTCGACCTGACACTGGTCGAAAAGCGCGGCAAGGACGCCTTCTACCGATTGTCGGACGGCTCCGGCCTGGTCCTCGTCGTCAGCCCGCCGATCGCGGCGCTCGGCGGCGGCGATCAGGTGAACCTTCGCGCCCAGACCTATCACATCGGTTTCCTGTTGCCGGCGCGCACCGAGGTCGACGAGGCCTATCGCCGAATGACCGGATCCGGCGTCCATGTGATCGCGCCGGAGGAGCGCCACGGCGCCTATGTCTTCTACGCGGTCATTCCGGGCAACATTCTGGTCGAAGTCGGTCATCGCGCCGACGCGTGAACCTGACCCGAAGGTCGGCGGAACGTTTCCGGAGGGGGTGCGTTTTCCAACCAGAGGGCGCGGGGCCGGGCCACCGGCATGGCTCAGCGGAAGAGGAGGAGCAATCCTGTTTTTCGCTGATGGCTCGCGGTTGACGGCCGGTCGGTTCGGCTCCGCGTCTTCGTGAACTCCCGCAAGCAAAAGGCCCGCATCGCCGATGCGGGCCTTTTCGTATCGAGACCGTTGGTCGTGACCCGGCTCGTCAGTCGAGCTTGCCTGCTTTCCTCAGCCGCGCATTGCGCGCCACCATGTTGAGGATTTCGACGAGGGCCGAGAAGGCCATGGCGGCGTAGATGTAGCCCTTCGGCACATGCAGGCCCATGCCTTCGGCAATCAGTGTCGTGCCGATCATCAGGAGGAAGGCGAGCGCCAGCATGACGATCGTCGGGTTCTTCTCGATGAAGTTGGCAAGCGGATTGGCGGCTACGAGCATGACCGTGACGGCGGCAACCACGGCGATGACCATGATCGGCAGGTGCGGCGTCATGCCGACGGCGGTGATGATGCTGTCGACGGAGAAGACGAGGTCGAGCAGCAGGATCTGGGCGATCGCGGCGCCGAAGCTGTTGATCGCCGAAGAGGCGATGAAGTCCTCGCCATGATCGGCCGGATCGACATTGTGGTGGATTTCCTTGGTCGCCTTCCAGACGAGGAACAGGCCGCCGGCAATCAGGATCATGTCCTTCCAGGAGAAGCCTTGGCCGAAGGTCTCGAAGACCGGCGTCGTCAGCTTGACGATCCAGGCGACGGTGCCGAGCAGGGCAAGGCGCATGACGAGCGCGAGACCGATGCCGATGCGGCGCGCCTTTTCGCGATGCTCCGGTGGCAGCTTGTTGGTGAGGATCGAGATGAAGATCAGGTTGTCGATGCCGAGAACCACCTCCATGACCACGAGGGTGATAAGGGCGACCCAGGCGGCGGGGTCTTGGGCAAGCAACAGGAGGTCCTGCATCGGCGATCTTTCTCTTTCAGTACTTCAAAAGTTCCACAGCGGCCTTGGCGCGTCTGACGGACGTGCGGCGCTGTGGGGATGGCGCGTCGTCGCGCAAGAATCGCCGAAAGTATTTAAGAAACATTGCGGACGTGACAAGCGCCGCCGCCCGTTTGCGGCGGCGCTTTACCGTTTACGATTTGACCGGAATCCACAATTCGACGACGCCCATGCCGGAATGCGGGTCGAAGCGCTCGTCGTAGCGTTCGATGAGATCCGGCGTCTCCCCATGCTGAAGTCCGGATTCCGGCAGCCAGGTGCCGAAGACATAGTTGGCGGTCTTGGCGATCGCCGAGATGTGGCCGCGGTGCAGGAAGACGGCATAGCGCTGCTTCGGCAGTTTCAGCGTCGTAAATCCCTCGGGCAGTTGGTCGGCTTCGCTGACTTCTGCCGCTGCCATGTAGAGGAAGGTGCCGGCCTCGCCGTTGCTTTGCGTGCAGACGCCGTAGGCAACGTTGCCCTTCTGCCCGGGTATGTTGCCGAAGTGGCGGTTGAACCGCTGCCAGAGCGACGGAATGCCCTCGGTGCGGCTATAGGCATAGGTTTCCGCCAGTCCCGCCAAAAGCAGGGGCGGGCTGTCTTCGAAGCGTGGCGGGTCGATCTTGAGAAGGCGGGTATCGTCCATCCTTAAAGGCTCCATCAGTTCGATGTTTCGAACGTGCCTTTGCTTGCGCACCGTTTCTGGCGTCACGCCGAACTGGTCGCGAAAGGCGCGGGTGAAAGCCTCGTGCGAGTTGTAGCCCGCTTCGAGGGCCACCGAAAGAATGCTGAGGGAACCATCGGCCAGGGCGCGGGCGGCATCGCTCAGCCGCCGGCCGCGAATATAGGCGCTGATCGAGCGGCCGGTAACCAGCCCGAAAACGCGCGACAGATGAAAGCGCGAAAGGCCTGCGGCCCCGGCGATTTCATCCAGCGATATGTCCTTTGCGAAGTGGCTCTCGATGAACCAGATCGCTCGTCCGATGGCACTCATCATCACTCCTTTGGCAGCGCCCTGGTGATAGGGTGTTGCCTCAAGGCGCGCTTGATCGCAATTGCTGGATTGTAACGCCCGGACGGTCGGGAGGGTTCGACCGCAGCCGGTCTATTTCTTGGGTCCGTAGGCGGCCATGAAGACGCGCACGGCAGCGGTCACCGTCGCCTCGATCTGTTCCTTGGGCGGTGCGGAGCACATGCCGCCGAACAGGCGGTGCTTGAAGAGCCCGGCCTGCGCCATCTCGATGAACTGGCGGGCGGCCATCTCGGTGTTCTCGATATCGAGCGCGCCGGTGGGGACCTGGCGGTCGAGATAGGACTTGAGCACGGTGTAGCCGTTTTCCGGCGCCTCGCTGAAGAAGCGCTCGGCCAGGTGCGGCATGCGGTCGATCACGCCGATCACCATGCGCATGGAGCGGATCGTTTCCTCGGCCGTCATGCTGGTCGTCAGCGTCACGCCGAAATCGTAGAGCGATTCCTCGACATCGTCGTGATCGTTGAGCGCGTGTTTGGCGGTCTGGACCACCCGGGTCTTGCCCTTGATGATCAGCGCCTTGAAAAGGTCTTCCTTGTTTTCGAAATAGACGTAGAGCGTGCCCTTGGAGACCCCGGCTTCGCGGGTAATGTCGTTCATGCTGGCGGCGTCGAAGCCCTGGCTCAGAAAGGCACGCCTCGCGCCTTCGAGGATCTGCTCGCGCTTGGCCGGGTCCTCGCCAGCTGCGTGGCGACCGCCACCCAAACAGAGATCTTCTTCCATGCCGGCCATCGGCTGCACGATGTCCTGTTTCCCGGTCTTCGCCGTACTCATGATGGTCGCTTGTTTCCGTCCTGCTCGTATTAAATTTGATCCATCGAACCGCGTGGTTCGATTTCCTCTTGATATGCGACCAGAAAGGGCTTATGTCAAGCTCCGATCGAACCGAACGGTTCAGTTCGTTCAGCAATCTTTAACCAGGCCGGTGCCCAATGTCCGCATCCAACACATCCAGCGCTGCTCGCGTCCGTCCCGTCGACGAGAATTTTGAAGTGCAGCAGGAAACCGCGCTTGAGGCAAAGGCGCCTGCTGCGGAGCAGACCGCTGTCCAGGCTCCCGCTGAAGCGGTGCAGCCGCCGAAGAAGACGCGCAAGCCCATCCTTCCCGTACTCGGTCTGGCGCTTCTGGCTGCCGGCGCCTGGTTCGGCTACGACTGGTGGACCAACGGCCGCTTCATGGTCTCGACCGATGACGCCTACATCGAAGGCGACATCGCGACGATCTCGCCCAAGGTTTCCGGCTATGTCGCCAAGGTCGACGTCGTTGCCAACCAGAAGGTAAAGGCCGGCGACCCGCTCGTCACCCTCGACGACGGCGACTACCGCATTGCCGCCGAGCAGGCCGAAGCGAAGATCGCCACGCAGAAGCTGGCGCTCAGCCGTTTCGACGCGCAGATCGCCGGAGCCAAGGCGAGCCTTGCCCAGGCGCAAGCGCAGAAGAAAGCTCTCGAAGCGACGGTGCGCGGCGCCGAACTCGCGCAGAAGCGCGCGAGCGACCTCCAGTCCAAGGCCGTTGGCACCGTCGCTTCGCTTGACAACGCCGATGTGGCGCTCGACCAGGCGCGGGCAAACCTTGCCGGTGCCGACGCCAATATCGCCGCTGCCAATGCCAGCATCACCGTGCTCGATGCCCAGCGCACGGAAGCCGAAAGCGAGATCCGCTCGCTGGAGCTTGCGCGCGACAAGGCCAACCGCGACCTCGGCTTCACCGTGCTGAAGGCGCCCTATGACGGCATCGTCGGCAACGTCGCCGTCCAGGTCGGTGACCTCGTCTCGGCCGGCCAGCGGCTCGCAGCCCTCGTACCGGTCGACCAGCTCTATATCGACGCCAACTTCAAGGAGACCCAGATCGCCCATCTGGTGCCGGGCTCCAAGGTAAAGGTCCATGTCGACGCCTATGAGGATCACGCGATCGAAGGCACGGTCGCCTCGATCTCACCGGCCTCGGGTTCGGTCTTCTCGTTGCTGCCGGCCGAAAACGCCACCGGCAACTTCACCAAGGTGATCCAGCGCGTGCCGGTTCGCATCACCTTGCCGGCCGACGTGTTGGCCGAAGGGCACCTGCGTGCGGGCTTGAGCGTCGTCGTCGATGTCGACACGCGCACGGCGCCGGATGCGACCAAGGTCGCCGCTACAAAGTAATCGGGCCGGACCCGGCGCGCCTTCGGGCGCGCCCGTGCCCCTAGAACGCCGGCGCGCTGCTGCGCGCATCCACGCAAGGAGTGGCTGAGATGGCCGCAACGGCAACAGCAGGTTCGGTGGCGGCCGCCGCACCGAAGGTCGAAGAGCATATGGATCCGAGGAGGCTGATCGCCTTCTTCGCCATGGTCGTCGGCATGTTCATGGCGATCCTCGACATCCAGATCGTTTCGGCCTCGCTTGCCGAAATCCAGGCCGGCCTGTCCGCCGGCTCGGACGAGATCGGCTGGGTGCAGACCTCCTACCTCATTGCCGAAGTCATCATGATCCCGCTGTCGGGTACGCTGGCGCGCATCGTCTCGACGCGCGTGCTGTTCTCGGTGTCGGCCGCCGGCTTCACCGCTGCGAGCGCGCTTGCTGCGACTGCGACGAACATCGACCAGATGATCGTCTATCGCGCGATCCAGGGCTTCATCGGCGGCGGCATGATCCCGTCGGTCTTTGCCGCTGCCTTCACCATCTTCCCGCCGTCGAAGCGCAACATCGTCTCGCCGATCATCGGACTGATTGCCACACTTGCGCCGACCATCGGTCCGACGGTTGGCGGCTATCTTAGCCATGCCTTCTCCTGGCACTGGCTGTTCCTCGTCAACGTCATTCCCGGCATCAGCGTCGCGACGCTGACCTGGACCTTCATCGATTTCGACAAGCCGGAACTGAGCCTCTTCAAGAAGTTCGACTGGTGGGGTCTGGCCTCGATGGCGATCTTCCTCGGCTCGCTCGAGTATGTGCTGGAAGAGGGTAACGCCAACGACTGGTTCAACGACGATCATATCGTCATTGGTGCCATTGCGGCCGTGATTGCTGCGGTGATCTTCTTCTATCGGGCCTTCAAGGTGGAATTCCCGGTGGTCGACTTGAGGGCGTTCTCCAACCGGAACTTCGCTTTCGGCTCGATGTTCTCCTTTGTGATGGGCATCGGCCTCTACGGCCTCACCTATCTCTATCCGCTCTATCTCGGGCGCATTCGCGGCTACGATTCGCTGATGATCGGCGAGACGATGTTCGTCTCGGGTCTTGCCATGTTCTTCACGGCGCCGGTTGCCGGCTTCCTCTCGGGCAAGCTCGATCCGCGTGTGCTGATGACGATCGGCTTCACCAGCTTCGCCGGCGGCACCTGGATCATGGGGCACCTGACGGCCGACTGGGACTTCTACGAGCTGTTCATCCCGCAGATCCTGCGTGGCGTCGGGTTGATGCTCTGCATGGTTCCGATCAACAACATTGCGCTCGGCACGATGCCGCCGGCGCGCATGCGCGGCGCCTCTGGTCTGTTCAACCTGACCCGAAACCTTGGCGGTGCGGTAGGGCTCGCGATCATCAACACGATCCTGACCCAACGCCAGGACTTCCACTATGCGCGTCTTGCCGAGCACGTGCAGTGGGGCAATCCGGAAGCGGTGGAGCGGTTCAACAACATGGCCGCCAACTTCAACGCTCATGGTCTGGACGGCACGACGATCGCCATCAAGCAGCTTGCCGCCCTGGCGCAGAGGCAGGCGATCATCCTGTCCTTCAGCGATATCTTCGTGCTGCTGACGGTGCTGTTCCTGTCGCTGATCCTCGGCGTGATGATGATCAGCAAGCCCAAGGGCGTCGGTCCGAGCGGCGGCGGCCACTAAAACAATATGGAGGATGGGGCGAGCCGGCCCGTCTTCCTCACCCGTGAGAAAGCCAGGCGGGCGTCTGCCCGCCTTCTTCATTTCCGTTCCGAGACAGCGTGCACGGTTTACGCGAGGCGGGCGTTGCGGCACACTTCCGCCCACGACTATCGAGGGCGGCGGTATGCAGGGACTGGTTTCGGCGGCCATCTCACGGCGAACTTTCATGTCCGGTCTTGCCGGACTGGGGCTAGGGCTTGCGGCCTCCCGCAGCCGCGCAGCCGCTCCGGCCATCGATGCGACGTTCCTGTTCTCAAACGACGTCCACGCCTGCCTCGTCTCGATCGAAGGGCTTGCGCCGAACTGCGCGGCGGAGGGCAAGACCGACGCCAACCTGCTGCGTCACGTGGCGGCGCTCAACGCGGTGCATGCCATGCGTTGGCCGGAAACGGTCGCGGACAAGCCGAGCGGTCTTGCGAGCGCCGGACGGCAGATCGGCAAGCCGCTCGGCCTGGTGCTTGGCGGCGACCTTACCGACGACGGCGGCGGTCAGGTGCGCCAGCCGCGCGAGGGCCGGCAGCTGCAGCAGTTCTCCAGTCGTTATCAGGAAGGGGCGGGGAGCGACCGTGTTCACATGCCCGTCTTTGTCGGGCTCGGCAATCACGACCTCGACCAGGATGGGCCGCCGCCGCATGTCGACTGGTATCGCCGCGAACTGCGCGACTATGTCGAACTCAATCATCGCCAGACGGTGTTCTACAAGCCGCCGGTGCCGGTGACCAACTACGACCCGCTCTCGGATTGCTATTCCTGGGACTGGGGCGGACTGCATCTCGTGCAATTGCAGCGCTTCGGCGGCGACGAGTCCAAGGGAGCCGTGAACGCGCTGCCGTGGCTGAAGCAGGATCTTGCGACCTATGCCGGCGACGGCCGGCCGGTGATCCTGTTCCAGCACTATGGCTGGGATGCCTTCTCGACCGAGGTCTGGGATACGAAGTTGAAGACCTTCGACGACAACGGCGACGGCAGCGCGCACTGGTGGAGCATCGCTCAGCGTCAGGCGCTGCTCGACACCGTCAAGGGCAGCAACGTTATCGGCCTGTTCCACGGACATCAGCACGAAACGGCGATGATCTATCGGCAGAACGGGCTCGACCTCATCAAGCCGAAAGCGGCCTATATGGGCGGCTTTGCCATCGTGCGTGTCACCGATGGCTTCATGGATGTCGTGCTGGCCGAGGCCGGCCAGGTTCATGGAGAGGTCACCTTCACCGCGGCCTTCAGCAAGCGCCTCGGTTAAGTCTGAAAATTAAAATTAATCGACAACTTAAGTCTCGTGTTCCGCCATCTGCAGGCGGCGGTGCGGGGCTCTGTTTTTCGCGTTCTGCAGATTCTTGATTTACGTACATCAAAAAATCCTCTAAGGGCAAAGCCTGGAGGAAAACATGCGCCCGACCGTTCACGATATCGCTGCCGAAGCGGGGGTCAGCCTCGCGACCGTCGACCGGGTTTTGAACAATCGCCCGGGCGTGCGCGGTGTCACCCGAGCGAAGGTCGAGCGCGCGATCACGACGCTCGGCTATGTGCGCGACGTCGCTGCCGCCAATCTCGCCAAGAGCCGCACCTACCCGCTGATCTTCATCCTGCCCGAGGGCGACAACACCTTCATGCGCGGCCTCGTGGCCGAGGTGGAGGCGGCAAAGTTGCGCTCTGCGGTCGAACGCACTGCCATTACCGTGCTCTCCGTGCCGGCCTTCGACAAAGCGGCCCTCGCTGCGGCGCTGGAAAAGGTGCGGGCACTGGCGCCTGCCGGGGTCGCCGTGGTTGCAATCGATGCGCCGGAGGTCGTTGCGGCGGTCGATAGGCTCCGTGAAGACGGCATTGCCGTGGTGACGCTGGTTTCCGATCTGCCGGGATCGTCGCGCGATCACTTTGCCGGCGTCGACAACGTTGCCGCCGGCCGCACCGCTGGCACCCTGATGGGGCGTTTCCTCAGCGGTCGCGTAGGGCCGGTCGCGATCGTCGCCGGCTCGATGCTGGTGCGCGACCACAGCGATCGTCTTGAGGGCTTCAGCGCGGCGATGGCCGAAAGCGCCCCGGGCCGCCGGCTTCTTCCCGTCGTCGAAGGCCATGACGACCCCGCCGAGGTCGAGCAGCTCGTGTCTGGTCTCATTGCCGATCATGCGGATCTCGCCGGCATCTACAGCCTCGGCGCCGGCAATCGCGGCCTGATCACGGCGCTCGAAAAGGCCGGGCGTCAGGCCGATGTCTGCGCCATCGCGCATGAGCTGACGCCGCATAGCCGCGCGGCACTCTCGTCCGGCACCCTAGACGCGCTCCTGAACCAGGATGCCGGCCATGAGGTTCGTAGCGCCATCCGCGTGCTGAAGGCCCGTGCCGATGGCCTCGCTGTGATCGGGGCGCAGGAGCGCATCCGCATCGAGATTTTCCTGAAAGACAACCTGCCGGTCGATCCGGCGTAACGATTTGGAGCTGTGCGGTTCCAGACGGGAAGCCGGCTGGAATTGCTCAATGGAGGCAAGCATGTATCTCGGACTGGATCTCGGCACCTCGGGCGTCAAGGCAATGCTCATCGATGGCGACCAGCGCATCATCGGTTCGGCCTCCGGCGCGCTCGACGTTTCGCGGCCGCATCCCGGCTGGTCGGAACAGGACCCGGCCGATTGGGTGCGCGCCACCGAAGAGGCGATTGCCGGGCTGAAGGCGGCGCATCCCAAGGAACTTGCGGCCGTCAGGGGCATCGGGCTCTCGGGCCAGATGCACGGCGCGACGCTGCTCGACGCCGAAGACCGGGTGCTTCGGCCCTGCATTCTCTGGAACGACACCCGGAGTTTCCGCGAGGCGGCGGCCCTCGATGCGGACCCGCAGTTTCGCGCGATCACCGGCAATATCGTGTTCCCAGGCTTCACGGCGCCGAAGCTTGCCTGGGTGCGGGCCAACGAGCCTGAGATTTTTGCGAAGGTGCGCTGGGTGCTGTTGCCGAAGGACTATCTGCGCCTGTGGCTGACCGGCGAGCACCTGTCGGAAATGTCCGACAGCGCCGGCACTGCCTGGCTCGACGCCGGCAGGAGGCGCTGGTCAGAAAGCCTGCTTGCCGCCACCGGCATGGGCGAAAAGCAGATGCCCAGCCTGGTCGAGGGAACCGACGTGGCCGGGAAGCTGCGTTCGGAATTGGGCGCGCGCTGGGGCATTTCCGGTGACGTCGTGGTTGCTGGCGGTGCCGGCGACAATGCGGCCTCGGCCTGCGGCATGGGGACGGTCGGCGAGGGGCATGCCTTCGTCTCGCTTGGCACTTCGGGCGTGCTCTTCGCAGCGAATGCGAGCTATTTGCCCAACCCGGAAAGTGCCGTGCATGCCTTCTGCCACGCGCTGCCGAATACCTGGCACCAGATGGGCGTGATCCTGTCGGCGACCGATGCGCTGAACTGGTATTCGGGCATCGCCGGCCGCAGCGCCGCGGAGTTGAGCGCCGAACTCGGCGACACCATCAAGGCACCCTCGGGCGTCACCTTCCTGCCCTATCTCTCGGGCGAGCGCACGCCGCACAATGACGCGGCGATCCGTGGCGCATTTGTCGGGCTCGGTCATGAAAGCAGCCGTGTGGTTCTGACCCAGGCGGTGATGGAAGGCGTGTCCTTCGCCATCCGCGACAGCCTGGAAGCGCTTCGCGCCGCCGGCACGGCGCTCTCGCGGGTGACCGCGATCGGCGGCGGTTCGCGCTCGCGCTATTGGCTGAAATCGATCGCGACGGCGCTCAATCTGCCGGTCGATTTGCCTGCCGACGGCGATTTCGGCGCGGCCTTCGGGGCGGCCCGCCTGGGTCTGATCGCAGCGACCGGCGCCGATCCCGTTGCCACATGCTATGCGCCGCGCACGGCCGAGACGATCGCGCCGGAAGCGTCGCTGGTTTCGGCCTATGAGGAGAGCTATCAGCGCTATCGCCGCCTCTATCCGGCGATCAAGGGCGCCGCGTCGTGATGATGCGGCGTCCAATGTCTCATTCGGGTGCTGTGCGTTCAGCGGGCCGGAACCTTGTCGAGAAAGCCGGTGACCGTCTTCAGGCGGCCCTTCTCGATCTGGCAGACATCGGTGCCTTCGATAACCGAGGGAACGCCCTCCGGACCGAGCGCCCAGGAAAAGCGGATCGTGTCGGCATAGCCGTCCGCCGCACCCTTCAGGGTGAAGCGGAAGCCGGGAAACTGTCCCTGCACACCGGTAATGAGCGCATCGATGCCGGCATGACTGTCGCCCTGCATGATCGGGTCACGATAGGCGACATCGGCGGCGAAGGCCTTCTCGATCAAGGCCGCGCGCTCAGCAGCGTCGGTGGCGTTCCAGGCGGTCATGTAGGCGTCGGCGATGGCGTTGAAGTCGTGCATCGAAGTGTTCCTTCCGTTTGGCGTTTCGATGCTTCCGGTATCGCCGGACGAGGGAATGAAACCAATTACCTTCCAGGTAATGGCCGCGCCTATCGCATGGGCCATGTCGGCCGAAACCATCAATACCCATCCCATCTTTCAGAGGAGCCAAACCCGTGAGCACAGGATTTTTCGGCGATATCGCCAAGATTAGATATGAGGGACCGGAGAGCACCAATCCGCTCGCTTTCCGCCACTACAACAAGGACGAGGTCGTGCTCGGCAAGCGCATGGAAGACCACCTGCGCTTCGCGGTCGCCTATTGGCACACCTTCGTCTGGCCGGGCGGCGACCCCTTCGGCGGCCAGACTTTCGAGCGCCCCTGGTTCAAGGACAGCATGGACGCGGCCAAGCTGAAGGCCGATGTCGCCTTCGAATTCTTCGATCTGCTCGGCGTGCCCTTCTATTGCTTCCACGATGCCGACGTGCGCCCGGAAGGCAAGAGCTTCGTCGAGAACACGAAGAACCTGAACGAAATCGTCGATCACTTCGAGAAGAAACAGGCCGAGACCGGCGTCAACCTGCTCTGGGGCACGGCAAACCTCTTCTCCAACCGGCGCTACATGTCGGGTGCGGCGACCAATCCGGATCCGGATGTCTTCGCTTTCGCGGCGGCAACGGTGAAGACCTGCCTCGATGCCACCAAGCGCCTCGGCGGCCAGAACTATGTGCTCTGGGGCGGTCGTGAAGGCTATGAGACGCTGCTCAACACTGACATGAAGCGCGAACTCGACCAGCTCGGCCGTTTCGTCAATCTCGTCGTCGAGTACAAGCACAAGACCGGTTTCAAGGGCGCGATCCTGATCGAGCCGAAGCCGCAGGAGCCGACCAAGCACCAGTACGACTACGATGTCGCGACGGTCTATGGCTTCCTCAAGAACTACGGCCTCGAGAATGAGGTCAAGGTCAATATCGAGCAGGGCCACGCGATCCTTGCCGGCCACTCCTTCGAGCACGAGCTGGCGCTTGCCAACGCGCTCGGCATCTTCGGTTCGATCGACATGAACCGCAACGACTACCAGTCCGGCTGGGATACCGACCAGTTCCCCAACAACGTGCCGGAAATGGCGCTGGCCTATTACCAGGTTCTCGCAGGCGGCGGCTTTACGACCGGCGGCACCAACTTCGACGCCAAGCTGCGCCGTCAGTCGATCGACCCGGAAGACCTGCTGATCGGCCATATCGGCGGCATGGATTGCTGCGCCCGCGGCCTCAAGGCGGCAGCCAAGATGATCGAGGACAAGGCGCTCTCCGCACCGCTCGAAAGCCGCTATGCCGGCTGGCAGGTGCCGGAAGCCAAGAAGATGCTCGACGGCGGTTTCTCGCTCGAAGAGATCGAAGCCTGGGTGCTGAAATCGGACCTCAACCCGCAGCCGAAATCGGGCAAGCAGGAGCTGCTCGAAAACGTCGTCAACCGTTACGTCTAAACCGTGTGATCCGAAGGCGGCCGGGAAGTTTCCCGGCCGCCTTTGTTCTTGGTCGCAAGTCGTCGGGTTCGCATTCCTGGGCAGAAATCCACCGCCCGTCCGAGCTCATGTGACTGAAAATGAAATCGATTACAATTCTTCGGCTAAACTACGCCGCCGCCTGTTGCTCCGTGCCGAAAATCTGTTAGCTTCGGCGCCTGCAACGTTTCAGGTCCATCGGCTGCCGCGGGAATAGGGCGCTTGGCGCATTCCTTGCAGACTGGCCGCATGGGTCCACAGTCGTTCCATTGGGAGGAAAATCGGGATGAAAACCATCAAGGGGCCAGGGCTCTTTCTTGCACAATTTGCCGGTGATGCGGCGCCGTTCAATTCCTGGGATGCGATCACCAAATGGGCGGCCGATTGTGGCTACAAGGGCGTGCAGGTCCCGAGCTGGGACGCACGGCTGATCGATCTGAAGAAGGCCGCAACCTCGAAGACCTATTGCGACGAGTTTGCCGGCAAGGCCCGCGACAACGGCGTCGAGGTGACGGAGCTTTCGACCCATCTGCAAGGCCAGCTGGTCGCCGTGCATCCGGCCTATGACGAAGCCTTCGACGGGTTTGCAGCACCCGAAGTGCGCGGCACCCCGAAGGCGCGCCAGGCCTGGGCGGTGGA